>JBFGJU010000204.1:0-3849 GCA_041577035.1 Thermodesulfovibrionales bacterium
CGTGCAAACCACTAGGGTTGAAGCGGCCAAGCTATCCACAAGTTCTATTGGTCTTAGGGGGCGAGGAGAAAAATCGACGTCAATCCCCATGTTGCGCATCGCCTCTACCACAGCAGACGCTGCCATATAATCACATGGATCTCCTTCTTTCCACAGCAGTTTTTTTGTTGGAAATTCCTTGAACTGAAAAAAAGGAGATGCTTTTCTGAGATCATCAGGGCTGAGAAAGGAAAAAGCGCTCAGATCATCTTCCTGGTAAGCAAAAAGTTCTTTGGATACGTTTTTCATTTTTATCGCACCTCGCGGAATAGATAGTTATCCTATGAAGCATTATAGCAAATTTACCCCGTTCCAGATAAAGTCATTCACGTCAGTTCGAGGTAAGGACAGCTATTAGTATTGAGGATGGGAAATTTCAGGAAGATATTCTTTAATTCCTTGTACCTTTACAATGATTTGCCGGGCAGGCCTTTTCATGGATACTCCTGAAGTCATTATGTAAGTAACAGGGGATCATTCGTCTGGCAGGACTTCCCTAAACCTTTCAGCCGGAGGTCCATTGTCAGTTAACAGTCACATTCTGACCACAAGAACAGGACATGATGATTTACCGATGACCCGTTCCGTAACCGCACCCATAAGTATCCTCGTGATTCCCGTTCTTCCATGACTTCCCATGAATATCACATCAGCATTTTTATCGTTTGCAAGCTCTACTATTTTTGAATGCGGCTCGCCTTCTTTTACAAATGTTTCTGCCGCTATGACAGCCGACTCCGCTCTTTCCCTGATACCTTCGAACTGTTTGTCGTCAAAAAGTTTTAGACAACTGAGCCGATTTCCCAAGCTACAGTTTGTGATCATATCTTAGTTTAATTCATGCTGGCGGTTAAGATTTGAGTTGCCAGTGTCCTGTGTTATTCCCCGGAAGTTATAAATGACAAAACATATACGGCAATCCTAATAAAAGAGATAAAGCATGGTCAACATAACGATCAGGAACAATATCGTCATTCCTGCGCCAGCCTTTGTATAATCAATGGTTTTGTAACCACCCGGCCTCATTACCAATGCGTTCACCTGGTGGGTAGGGAGAATGAATGTGTTCGATGCTGAGAGAGCCACAACGAGCGCTGTCAGGCGAGGATCAGCTCCTGCTTTAACAGCCATGGTCATGGCAAGCGGCACAAGCAAAACCGTGGCGCCCACGTTTGATACCACAAGAGTAAAGAAAGATGTCATAATTCCTACAACTGCAAGAAATACTATAACAGGAACATTACCGATCATGTTCATAATGGTGGTCGCAATGAATTCTGCTGTTCCTGTTTTTTGAAATGCCAGGCCAAGAGGAATCAGCCCTGCGAGTAAAAATACGGTCATCCAGTCGACGGATTTATAAGCTTCATCTACTGACATTACCTTCGTGAGAATCATACCGAGCGCGCCCGTAAGAAGACATACAGAGAGGGACAACTTCATATCCGGCAAGCCCAGGGCAGCCATTAATGGATTAAACCCAAGGACAAGACCCAGGGCAACAATAAGCCATGATACCGCGGTTCTTGCCTTTTCCGTTCTCATAATTTCGCCCTTAACATCTGTGGTAAAAGTAAATGTCTGCTTTCCCTTCAACATATGAAACTTCTCCCAGCGGCCGAATAGCAACAGGGCGTCTCCGGTTTGAAGCTCCCTGTCCGACAAATCGCCCGACAGACACTCACCGCCTCTGCACAGTATTACAGGGTTTACTTCATAGGTTTTTCTGAAGCGGATCTGGCGCATTGCCTTTCCGGCCAGTTCGGACCGCGGCGTGACTATACCTTCAAGTATTCCCGCATTGTTCGGAGAAAGGTCCTCGGCAAATACATCAAGGTCATCTTTAAGTGTAAAGCCGAAATCAGCAGCGAATTTTTCGATTTCCTCAGAACAACCGACTACTGCTATATCATCATTGGCTCCCAGTTTTTCTTCGCGAACCGGTGCGAATACCTTGTGTTTCTTCTGTGTCTGGGAAATGGCGACTACGGTCACCAGATAATCGGCTCTTATGTTCAGTTCATCGAGAGACTTGTCGCTTGTGTAGGATGCGGGAATGTGGAGTTCATATAAATTGCAGATTTCCGCGTACGTATCTGCAATATCTGTTGGCATGAGACCAGAGTCCGATGTCCCGCCTTTTTTGGGAAGTATATATTTCCCGAATACAATGAAATACAGGATCGCACTCGCAACAAGCGCAATACCTATCGGTGTTTGTGTAAAGAGACTAAGATGTGCCATCTTTTCCGGAAACCCTCCAAGCCTGTTGGCCTGATCAATAAGATCGTTCAGAAGGATTGTAGGGCTTGCTCCGACCAGCGTTATGGTACCTCCAACAATAGCGCAGAAACCCATGGGCATGAGTATCCGTGAAACCGGAATATTGACCTGACGGGAAACCCGTATAGCAGCGGGCATAAAGAGAGCGGCAGCTCCGATGTTCTGCATGAAACTTGAAATAAATGCGACAGTTCCTGATATGAGAGCAATAATCCTGCTTTCAGCCTTGCCCGCGAACCTCAGGATATTCCGCGCAAGAACATTCATACAACCTGTCTTGTCAAGGCCCGCCCCGATTATTATTACAGCTATAATTGATACAACGGCATTACTGCTCAGGCCGCTGATCGCCTCCATCGGCGTCACCAGCCCTAAAATTGGAAGCAGCACCATCATCATAATGCCTACCACATCAACTCTTACCCATTCAAAAACAAAAAGGGCTATGACAAAGACGAGAACACCCATTACTACCATCATCTGGTTAGTGAGTTCTAATGATTTTGCGGCTGCAGCTGTGTCACCGGCAAAAGCCGCACCCACTGATAACAACAGACCTGCCATGACTAATGAACAAATATAAACCGCGTTTTTTTGCATTACAATTTTCCACCTTTCAATGATAAAGTTATAAAAAACATTCCAAAAAAAGAAATAATATGCTAAAAATTGATCCGGAAAATATTTCTCAATCTAACCGCCTTCCAAATAATACACCAGCAGATAAGCCGCCAAAAACAATGTTACCAGAAGAACCGTGAGACCTCCGGGCTGATAGACATTGTAGCAAAATCCTCTAATTCAAAGGGGCACCGTTTTTGGGAGGGGGTCCCCAATTAGCCCAACAGGCGAGAGTTTCATTTCAAAGGTTGTAACTACCTGCTTTTATACAATAACCGTATAGATTTAACGTGCACAGATAATAGTTATCCCTGCGCGTTTTTTTCGATCTCATCCAGTCTGCCAGGCTCTGAAACAGCAATGTCCGCAAGGCACTTGGGGATGGAACTTTGTTCGCACATAGCCCTGATTTCTTTCTCTACGTCGCTAAACTCCAGGATGTCGCGTATGGACTCGATGTATTCAAGAACCTGGTCCTTAGGAATATCTTCCAGCGGAGGCCCTTCCGCCTCCGCCTTTTTTCGTGCGGCTGCCTCTTCTTCCATTCGTTGTTTTTCCTTTAGTTCCTCTTCCATTGCCTGTTTGGCACTATCAATCACACCCTGGTCAGCGTTCGCCATCTCGGTTATGAGACCCTCTGAAACATTATTCTGAAATAAGTGCTTAACCCGTTCCTCGTCGGACTTGTCAGCAACCGCCTCGAGCAGAGATGCCACTCGTTCCCGCTCTGCTTTTTCTTTTGCAATCACGGCGTCCACTTCATCCAGTTTTTCCTTTGTAATGCCCAGCTCTTTCATGATCACGTCAGATGCCACATTTTCTTCAATGAGGAGTCGTATACCACTATCATCGGGCAGTCCTTTTGCTTTTTGAATGAGTAAATCAAGTTTTGTCTTTTCGACAATC
>JBFGJU010000205.1:0-3842 GCA_041577035.1 Thermodesulfovibrionales bacterium
AGCGGTTTGGCCAACTTCACCAAACTGGTAGTTTGCTTCAGCCTTGTAGCCGAGGCCCGCGAACGATCCCGCTGCGTGAACGCCGATGGTTTGGTGATGGATGTTTGCATCAGAGTTGTTCAGATAGGTGTAGTTCGCGCCCAGTGTGTGGCCATTCATCTTGTAGGTGGTTAAGAGAACATATCCGTCGAGATCATCCGTGTTGTCGCGCTGATCACCTTCAGACAGCTTGATAATAAGACCTGCGACGTGCCATGCCTTGGTCGGATCCGCAAATAAAATTATTGCGTCATCGCCGTTTGTGTGATGCTGGAAAAAGGTCGAGTGGCCGAGTGTAAGCGGCATATGACCAATTTTTATTCCAGCGGGAACACCGAGCAGACCGGCGCCGGTGTACTGGATCCATGCCTGAATGACTTCACCTTCGTCACCCTGTGCATTTCCAAGACTACCTGGTCCCCATACCCAGTCACCCTGAAGCATGATATATCCCTGCACGTTCGGGGTAACCTTGGCATCAACAAAGATTCTGAACCGCTGGTCATAGCGGGTAAAAGACCCTGAACCAGCACAATCTGTCGGGAGCATGCCGCCTGCTCCGCTCGAGCAGAAGAAGCCTGGATTGTCCGGATCCGCTTGCAGACCTGGAGTTCCAGTGTTGAAAATGCCACCGTCCGAGCTGTCGGCAAACCAGCCCCTGATTCTGAGCAGACCGCCGAGGGTAATCTGGGTTGCGCCTTTTGCTACTACCGCCTGGGTCTCAGCAGGAATCTCTGCATGGATAGCAAAGGAACTTGCTGCAAAACTCAGGATAAACAGTGCACTAATAAGAATCGCTAAAAATTTTTTCAATGTGCTTACCTCCTTTTTAATTTTCAGCCCACAAAGCGGGCTAACTGCGTTGTTTGCATTAATGAAACAGAAACTCTACCGTATCACCTCCTTATAAAGAGCAGCTTTCTGAAAGAAAGCCCAGATTTTTTTGTTTGAAAATAATTAGACAAACAGATATATAACCGTATTGTTTCAGCACCATACATATCATTCTTTACGCTGTTTTGTCAATAAAAATCTATTTCCCTACCAACACAAATTGTCAATAGCTAATAATTCTGTCTATATTTAGCAAAAAAAGGGCCAGCTTCAGACAAAGGTGCTGTCCGGCACTGTTCAGCCAGAATAATTCTTTTATTTCAGGGTCTTATTAATATTCTCTCTGCCATGGATCAGAGAGCTGTGCTGAAGAGAAATGTATTCAATTTTCAACACAGCGCTTGAAAATATAGGACATCAGCTCTGATGCCGTTCGAGGCCTTTCTCATGATTTCGCTGTGTTTATGCTAAAATGTCCTCAACCTTTAACGTTTTTTATCTATCTGCGCTGAAGGAGCTTTCTGCTGCTTTCCTGTTGTCGCTCGGTTTTCTGAATGCCATTCTCATGATGGAACACCTGCTGAAATTGAGCAGGACGCTTTCCGGCATCGGGGCTTCACTGCCTGATATGGCAGCAATTATCCTCTATATACAGCCGCAGCTCTTCCTCATAACCATTCCCATGTCCCTGCTTTTGGCAGTTCTGCTGGTGTACGGGAGAATGAATATGGACAATGAAATAGTCGTCCTCAGGATGAGCGGCATGGATTTCAGAACAATTTCTCTGCCCGTGTTCATCCTGGGAGTTACGTGCTTTCTCCTGAGTATTGCCGTGAGTTTTTCCATCGGCCCCAAAAGCAGCCTATACTTAAAAGAAAAAATTACCCATACCATTGCGACCCGGGCATCTCATGCAATAGAAGAAGGCACTTTTAACACATCATTTAAGGATGTTGTCTTATTGGTCAAAGGGAAAAAACCCGATAATATTCTCGAAGGGATTTTTATCTACGACTACAGAGTTAAGGCTGAGCCCAAGATACTTATGGCCAAAGAGGGAAGGCTGTTTATTGCAAACGGTCTGGAGGCCGGCATGCTTATGAAAAACGGATATATAAATCTCTCAAAGGGAACGACTATTACAGAACTTTTTTTTGACACATACCAGACGACCCACAACCTCAATACAGAGTCCGGAAGACCACACAAGAGCGAGCTTACCCCGTTGGGACTGCTTGGAGCTGCACAGGGGGCGGAAAGAAAGAAAGACAGGATTTCTCTTTATCTTGAACTGCACCGCCGTATCTCGCTGCCATTCGTCTGCCTGCTGCTTATTCTCTTTGGACCCCCTCTCGCCATGATTGCAGGGAAATCAGGAAAACTTGGAGGGCTGGCGTTGGGACTGCTGGTCTTTACGTCCTATTACATGCTGCTGATCTACTGTGAGAATCTGGTAAAGGCCGGAAAACTCTCCCATTATATCGGTGCGTGGATACCGACTGTTGTGCTCGGGATTGTGGCGATTATTCTCTTCAGGAAAGAATACTCACGATAAGATGAAAACCCTGCAACGTCTTTATTTAAAAGACTTTTTTATCATGTTCTGCGTGATTACCCTCGGGCTTTCCGTGATCTTCAGCCTTCTGGATGTCATTGGCAAGATAGATGATTTCAGGCCGGATGCGTTTTCAGCCGGCCAGGTAACGCTGTATGTTCTCTACAGCCTGCCGAAGTATCTTCTCTATCTGCTCCCTGTCTCGGTCCTCATAAGCAGTCTTTTTACGTTCAGCCAAGCGTCTCGCAGATTTGAAATGCCGGTAATCAAAGCTGCAGGAGGACAGTTGCGGAAATTCTTTTATCCGTTTGTTTTTGCCGGTATTTTCATAAGCCTCTTCTCCTTTTTTACCAACGAAGCAATAGCACCTGAATTTTCCCGAAGGGCCTTAGCGATAAAGGATCAGTTGAAGGGCAAAATAAAAAAATACGCCTTCCGTGAAGGCAGCATCTGGTTAAAAAGCACGACCGGAGACCCGGTTAAAATAGATCTATTTGTATTCGACAAACAGCTGGTTAACGGTATTGACATATTCGTATTGGGCGAGGATTTTCTCAGGGAACGGATCTCTGCAAAAAAGGCCGTCTGGAACGGCACCGTATGGACCCTTGAAAACGTAACGCAGTATCATTTTGAACGAGGCACGGTAACAACATCAAAGACGCTGGAATATCATGGTCTCGAATCCCCGGAAATCTTTGCCGAGAAGATTAAGAAACCTGAAGAAATGGGTATTGCGGAGCTCTCCCGATACGCAGAACGGCTGAAAAATGCCGGGTTCAGGAATGTGCGGTTGGCAGTTGATCTTCACTCAAAGATATCCTTTCCCTTTATCAATATATTCATGATGATTCTTGGCATATCATTATCATCCCGGAAGCACCTGGGGTCCGGGCTTATCAGCGCAGGGCTCGCCCTCCTCATCTGTCTCTTTTACTGGTTCGGTTATACCTTTATGCTCTCCCTTGGTTATGCCGGTATTATGACGCCAGTCATCGCAGCCTGGATTATTCCGTTTCTGTTTGCCGGGCTCTCCCTGTACCTGTTTCTTACGCTACCGGAATAAGAAAAAATACGCGATACCAGATGCATGTTACAAGATACACGACTCATAATATCAGTCACAAAGATACCCGTAGCACGCTTCCAGATTCATCACACACGACACAAGACTCATGATACAAGATACATGATATCAGTGCATACCGCATAAGAAACGTGCTCTTTTTCGTCATTCCTGACTTTTCTCTCCTTGTCATTCCCGAGGTCTTCATCGGGAATCCAGTTGTTCCCTTTCTTCTCTTTTCGTCATTCCCGAGGTCTTCATTGGGAATCCAGTTGTATCCTCCGCACATGATGCATAACGGGAATGCCTTTCTCAAACCTTAGAGAATATTTTATATCCTGGATTCCC
>JBFGJU010000206.1:0-3825 GCA_041577035.1 Thermodesulfovibrionales bacterium
GCTTTTCATATTTATCTTCAATTTCCTGCAGTTTTTCAACGAGCATGTTCTTCCTCCAGGAGCAATACTTCCTGCAGTGCTTTAAGGGCGACTTCTAGTTCAGCTTCATCAGGCTCTCTTGTTGTCAGACGCTGAAGCATAAGACCGGGCTTAATGAGCATATGCATGACTGGATTGTGTTCAAATCGGGACGACAGCTTCAGTAATTCGTATGAACAGCCCGCAATAACCGGTATAAGCAGGAGACGCGAAAGAAATTTATACACAAAAGACCAGTCCTGAGGAATAAATGAAAAAACCAGAATACTGACAACCATCACAATCAACAGAAAACTGGTCCCGCAGCGGGGATGCAGCGGGCTGTACTTCAAGACATTGTCCAGTGTTAACTCCATACCGTTTTCATAAGCATGAATTACCTTATGCTCTGCGCCGTGATACTCAAATATCCTGGCGAAATCCTTCCATAAACCGATGAGGCCGATATACAGCAAGAATACTCCGACACGAATAATACCATCAGTGAGATTGAAGAGAATGGAATTCGAAGCAACCGCGGGCACTACAATTCCCAACAGCTTTGTCGCATAAAGGGGAAGGAGAATAAACAAGCCGATTCCCAGCGCTATGGCTACAGCGATCGTCAGGGTGATCGACCATTTCCCGAGTTCCTGTTCGGTATCATCATCAAAGGCCTTATTGGCTGAAAACTCGATCGCCTTTATTCCGAGAGTGATTGCCTGAACTAATGCCAGAACTCCCCGAATGACCGGCAACTTAAGCACCCGGGGCAATTGTGCGAGACGCTCCCTTTTCAGGTGAATGGATCCTTTGGGATCCCTGACCGCGACAGTCCAGCTTTTCGGCGACTTCATCATAACGCCTTCAATGACTGCCTGACCGCCAATATTTTTTATTTTACCCATTTTGTTCCTCTAAGTAATACCGTCCCATAAAAAAACAGGAAACCATGTCGCGTTTCCTGTTTTTTAAAATCAATTAATACTATCTACTTTTTAGCGTATTTCCTCTTAAATTTTTCGACGCGTCCTTCGGTGTCAACGATCTTCTGCTTTCCGGTAAAGAAAGGATGACACTTCGAACAGATGTCAACGCGTATTTTGGGCTTTGTTGAACGGGTGGTGAATGTCTCGCCACAGGCACACACAACGCTTGATTCCTTGTAATCGGGGTGAGTTTCAGTCTTCACTCTTGTCCTCCTGCATAGTATGTAGTATGTTAAAGCATTTTCATCTCTTTTTGCAATACGCGGAGAGAGCAGATGAAAATCCGTTCTTCCTGCGAAATCAAAATAGAATAGACAGACGCTTCAGGCGACATGACAACCATCTGCTCAGCGGAGCGGTTGATACATTCACGGAAATAACAGCATGAATAATCCGGATTTCTTCCTTGATGATTATGCTTGATTTCCGTTATCTCATAGGGGTATGCTGTTTTGATGAGCAGCGAAACCGTGGATTTCCTTATTATTGGAAGCGGAGTGGCCGGACTGCGGGCTGCGATTGAACTGGCAGCTCACGGAAGTGTTCTCGTGGTGACAAAGGACAAGCCTTCAGAAAGCACCACAGAATACGCGCAGGGCGGTATAGCGGCAGTCATGAGTGATGAGGACAGGGTGGGGATCCATTATGAGGACACCCTCAAGGCTGGAGATGGCCTCTGCAGGAAAAAAGCGGTTAAGACACTTGTTGAAGAAGGCCCGGACCGCATTGCGGAACTGATTTCATGGGGTGCCGCGTTTGACCGTGAGGGCATGAAGCTTGCGCTCTCCATTGAAGGTGCTCATTCAAAGCGAAGGGTCCTTCATGCTCATGGCGACTCAACAGGCAGGGAACTGGAACGGGTGCTCCTCAACAAAGTGCGATCTATGAGCTCAATCCGGAAATATCCGCATGCTTTTACTATTGATCTGATTATGAATGATGCAGAATGTCACGGTGCTTATGTTCTGAAGAAAGGGGAGGTTGTTGCATTGTACGCACGGGCTACAATTCTTGCGACAGGTGGTGCCGGACAGCTTTATTCAAGAACAACGAATCCTCTCGTTGCAACAGGCGATGGCATGGCCATTGCGTTCAGGGCAGGGGCTGAACTGGAGGATATGGAATTTATTCAGTTTCATCCAACCAGCCTCTATGCTCCCGGCGCCCCGCACTTTTTGCTCAGTGAGGCAATGAGAGGTGAAGGCGCTCTGTTATTAAATATACATGAAAAACGTTTTATGCCGGAGTATCATCCGAATGCTGAACTTGCGTCGCGGGACGTGGTTTCGAGAGCCATAATTTCAGAAATGGTAAAGACCCGAAGTGACCATGTCTGTCTGGACCTGAGGCATCTGGGTAAGGATTTCGTAAAAAAACGGTTTCCCATGATATACCGAACCTGCCTGAGTTATGACATTGATATATCTTCTGATCTCATACCGGCATCCCCGGCAGCCCACTATATCATGGGCGGTATAAAAACAAGTATTCATGGGGAATCTACGATCAGGGGGCTCTATGCTGCCGGTGAGGTTGCCTGTACAGGTGTACATGGCGCAAACAGGCTTGCCTCGAACAGCCTCCTTGAAGGGCTTGTTTTTGGGGCGCGGACAGGAAAGGCCGCCGTGAGGACGACCGTGCGTCCTCAAAAAGGGCTCGCATATCAGCGCGATGCAGCGTCATTGGAGGAATGCGACGAGATAAAAAGGGAGTTAAGAAAAATGATGTGGGAACGGGCCGGGATTATTCGGTGTGCCGAATCCCTGAGCGCGGGAAAAGTAACCCTCTTTTCGTGGAAAGAAATAATCAAGGGGAAATATTTCACGAGAAGTGAACTGGAATTGAAGAATATGCTGACGGTAGCGGATATTATCATAGAATCGGCACTCGCAAGGAAGGGCAGTGTTGGAGCACATTACCGGTCGGACCGCAAGGAGCGAGGCAAAGACTGGGAAACGCACATTACATGGGACCAGAGCAGCTTTGAATCGCAACGGACGGCTGCAGAAGCTGTATCAGGCGGAGAGTGCTGAGTATGAATATGCTATGAAACACCGGTATACCAAGATAGTCTGCACGTTGGGCCCTGCCTCAGCTACCAAAAAGGTCATCTTCAGGATGATTCGCGACGGCCTCGATGTTGCCCGGCTGAATTTTTCTCATGGTAGTCATGAATCTCACCGCCACCTTATCGAACTGGTGCGGGAAGGCGCCCGAAGGTACGGGAGACAGGTCTCAATTCTGCAGGACCTTCAGGGCATAAAGATCCGTTGTGGGAGGTTCAATGGTGGGAGCGCCGAACTCAAGAGGGGCCAGAAGATTGCCCTGCTTCCAGGCAATGGCATTGGAGATGGGGCTACGATCTATGTGTCCTATAAGTATCTGGTCAGGGATGCAAAACCCGGTGACCGGATTCTGCTTGATGACGGGTTAATCCAGCTTCGGGTGGTTCAAAAGACAGCTGACCGGCTGATAGCCAGAGTCACTGAAGGTGGCATCATTACGGATAAGAAAGGCGTTAATCTGCCCGGCATGAAAATATCGCAACGGGCATTTACAACAAAAGACAGAAAAGATTTAGCCTTTGGATTACAGATGAAGGTTGACTACGTTGCGATCTCATTCGTCAGAACGGCTTTAGATATAAAACAGGTGACTATAGTAAAAGTTATCACATTCCTGGTCGAGCAGCTACAGCTTATGACACTCCCGATGGTACAGGAATATTAAATGAAGATGATGATTATCTTGCAGTAAATGACAATAACTTAGAACAACAACAAGGACTTACGCCTCAAGTTTTTGAAATGTTTAATAC
>JBFGJU010000207.1:0-3787 GCA_041577035.1 Thermodesulfovibrionales bacterium
GACGCGTTGTCCCAACGAATCCTGAATTTCGAGCATAAAATATATCCTGAAGCAATACGGCTTTTTGCCGAGGGCCGTCTGGACATCAGGGATCATACCGTGATAATAAAAGGGATGACGTATGAGGATGACTGTATAACGAATCCTCCTCTGCCGGACTGACTGTGGACGATACTGATATTGCCTTGATGGCCCGTATAAAAGAGGGTGACCTTGAGGCATATGAAAAGCTCCTTGACAGGCATCAGCGCCCTGTTTTCAATACAGCTTATAAATTCCTGAATGATGAAGCAGATGCCGAAGACATAACTCAAGAGGTCTTTGTCAGAGTGTATAAGGCTGCGGGAACATACAGACCGCAGGCAAAATTCACTACCTGGCTCTACACGATCGTGAAAAACCTTTGTTTTAATGCGATACGAAAGAAACAGTCAGGCCGGCTCCTATCGATAGAAGATGAAACAGTTCCGGAAATGGCCAGTCTTGGCGATGACCCCTCAGAAATGCTGTCACGGGAACAGGTAAAAAGAAGGGTTATCAGGGCTGTCAATAATCTTCCACATAACCTAAGGCTTGCCATTATACTTCAGAAGTTCCACGGATTTTCATATGAAGAGATCGCCCAGCTGCTCGGATGCTCCCAGAATGCCGTGAAACTGAGGGTCCATCGGGCAAAACAGTATCTGGCCGAGGCACTGGAACCCCTGAAGGAAGAAACCTATTAACCTGTGGTAGGGTTTAATACATAAGGAGGATGTTCATGAATTACCAGTGGATACAGGATAATCTGTCTGCGTATATGGACAAAGAGCTCTCCAAAGCACAGATTTTGGAAATTGGTGCGCATGTACGGAACTGTGCTGGATGCGGGGTGGAGTATGCGCGGATGAGCCGGGCCTGGGATGCTCTGAATCTGTGGAAAGAGATTGAACCCCGGCCTGATCTCAGGAAAAAAATTATGCATGCTGTTCAGGAGGAAAAGAGGACTCAGTGGTTCCGGATCATGCTGCCTGCTGCCGCAGTGCTTCTTGTGGCGATGAGTATCTATATATATGTAGGCTTTTTTCATGCCAGGAGCGGGCAGGATATGGCGGTACAGACTGAAGGCACAGCGGTGTTGACCGAGCATGACCTGCAGAATGTCAATGAAGATGAAATTATAACGCATCTCGAGCTGCTTCAGGAGAAGGACTTTTATGATACGCTCGATACCCTCGAAAAGATCGACTACCTGCCGCTGGTTGAAGAAGTCATGCAGAATATCGATGAAGAACAGAGAAGCTCACTGGAGTGTTCATTCGTATGAAAAAAGGAATACGGGTCATTTTCAGCATAATTTTTTTACTTATCGCTTCACCGTATCTGCAGGCTGAGGAAAACGGTATGACGAAGAACAGGGTGCTGTGGAAATCCATGTCGCAGCAGGAAAAAGTCCGCATTATAGAGATCTACCGTGTGTGGAAAACTCAGCCGGCTGAATCACGAAGAAAAATTCAGCAGAATTATAAGACCTACCATAACCTGTCTCGCGAAGAACGGCAGAAGCTGAAATCCCGTTATAACGAGTATAAACGGCTCGATGAACTTCACCGGAAGTTGATTCGTGAACGCGTAAAGAAAATGGATCAAATGTTTGAGGATCGGAGAAACATGATTCTGGAGCGGTACGGCAGCATGCAAAAGAAACCCCGTGAAGAGCAGATAAAAATGATAGAGAAATCCCTGTTCTGGAAGCGTCTGAACGAACGGGAACGGGAAATATTCAAAAAACTTCTATTTCCGCAGCAGGAAAACAATCGAACGCCGTAAATCTTTTCTGATTGGTCCTACTCGATCATCACAACTATCGTCAATACGGGCTTCCGTCTTCTCTAATGAAAAAAAATCTTGAAGCAGCAGTTCTGCTATACTACTAATAGAAATCAGGATGTTTTTTATCGTATAAGGAGGCAGGGTGCGTATTTCAGGCGGATCGTTAAAAGGAAGAAAGCTTGCCTCTAAAAAGTTTTTCGCCACGGGAAGCCATGATGACGAACTGAGACCAACCGCGGCAAAGGTACGTGAAGCGCTTTTTAATATACTCCAGAATGAAATTAAGGACTCAGTGTTTCTTGACCTTTATGCAGGCACTGGTGCCGTTGGTCTCGAGGCCTTATCTTGGGGTGCACGACAGGTGGTTCTGGTTGAAAAAAGTCCAGTCAGGGCAAAGGCTGTCAAAGACTATGTAAAGTCTATTGCAGCAGAAGAGCAGGTGAAACTTCATCGGCAGAGAGTCGAGTATTTTTTAAAGAGGGCATCTGCAGCAGAAGCGACTTTTGATATTATTTTTGCTGACCCGCCATACGCCCCGGATGCCGCTGAAAAGGTCCTCTCTCTGCTGAAAGACCATGATATTGTTGAGAAGGGAGGGTGCGTAATTATTGAGCACTTATCCAAATCTGTTTGTAAGGAAAACTCTGGTTATCTGACATTCGTAAAGAATTATCGATATGGAGATACCATGCTTTCAGTCTTCAGGAAGATTTCATGAAGAAAAGAATTGCCATTTATCCGGGCACGTTTGATCCTTTCACCAACGGGCATCTCGACCTTGTCGAGCGGGGCCTGGCTATGTTTGATTCGGTTATTGTTGCCCTGGCTCCGAGCAGGAAGAAAAAACCACTGTTCTCGGTCAGGGAGCGTATTTCGATGATGAACGCATCCATGAAAAACCATGACAGGGTATCCGTAGAGGTGTTTAGCGGTCTGCTGGTTGATTATGTTAATAAGAAGAAAGGCATCGCGATCATCAGGGGCCTGCGGGCAATCTCTGATTTTGAATTTGAACTGCAGATGGCTTTAATGAACAGACGGCTCTATTCGGGGATAGAGACTGTTTTTATGATGCCGAATGTGGAGTATTCATTTCTGACAGCGACTATCGTTAAGGAGATCGCGTCATTTGGTGGAGATATCACCGGTCTGGTGCCTGAACCGGTTGAAAAGGCTCTAAAAAAGAAGTTCAAGGCTCTCTAGCATATTTCAGGAGGTACGTATGCCGAAAGAGGCATTGCTCATCATTGATATGCTGAATGATTTTGTCCTTAAAGGTGCGCCTCTTGAAGTCCCGGAAACAAGAAAGGTAATTCCGAAGATAAAGAAAGAGATACAGAGGGCTCGCAGGAATAGATATCCTGTTCTGTACCTCTGCGATTCTCATATGCCTGATGATGCCGAGTTCAGCAAATTTGGATGGCCTGTGCATGCCGTGAGGGGAACAGCAGGAGCTGAAGTTGTTAAAGAACTGGAACCCGGGAAGAAAGACATTATTATTTCCAAAAAAACATATTCCGGCTTTTACGGGTCAAAGCTGCAGAGCGTTCTGAAGAAAAAGAGAATCCATTTATTACGCCTTACCGGATGCGTCACGCATATTTGTGTGTTGTTTACCGCAGCTGATGCAGTGCTAAGAGATTACGCAGTTTCTGTTGTTCAATCCGGTGTTGCAGGAATTGCATCGAAAGACCATAACGCTGCCTTGCGGATTATGAAGAATGTATTAGGGGCAAAAATTATATAAGACAAAAAAAGTTCTGCGTTCAATGTTCAACGTTTGGCGTTAAGAATCATTTGTCATTTGATTTTGGCATTAATTCTTTAAGGGGGTTTTATGTTCCATATAGCAGATCCCGGGGATATTCTTGAGGGCAGGATCACTGATGTATACTTTGATCGCGCCCTCAAAATCATGCGGGCAAAAAAGATACATAAAAAGGTTAAAGCTGAATTCATAGCAAAGAATCTCCCC
>JBFGJU010000208.1:0-3750 GCA_041577035.1 Thermodesulfovibrionales bacterium
CGATCTGATATCAATTGCCTGGTTTTTTCTTATTTTCGGGATATTAAGCATGGTAAGAGCCAGACCAAAGATTATAGAACGGACCATGTGGATCTTGGCTTCGATCACCTTTTTCTTTGAAAATATTCTATTCCTATTTCTTGAGAGTGTGATTTAGTAGGTGTCATGGCACGGAAGATAGATTTTAAACTGTATCTCATCACGGACAGAAAGCAGATGAGGACAACCACAATGGAAAACGCTGTTGAGGAGGCACTTGCTGGTGGCCTTCAGGCTGTGCAAATCAGGGAAAAAGACCTGGGTACGCGGGAGTTACTGGATATGGCTCATTCCCTGAGAACACTTACTTCACGGTTTCATGCGCGCCTCTTTATCAACGACCGGGCAGACATTGCTCTTGCCGTAGACGCTGACGGCGTTCAGCTTGGTCATACGAGTATGCCGCCACAGGCAGTCCGAACGGTTGTGGGAGACCATATGCTCATCGGTGTCTCTACACACAGCCCTGAAGAGGTTTTTACGGCTGAGCGTGACGGGGCAGATTTTGTTACGCTTGGTCCGATATATGAAACCCCTTCAAAAATAAAATATGGAAAGCCCCTGGGCGTTGAGAGTATCAGAACAGGTAAGAACAGGGTAATGATACCGGTCTTTGCTATAGGCGGCATAACGCCCGGCAGAGTAAATGAAGTCATGGGATGCGGTGCGGACGGTGTTGCCGTTATCTCCGCAATCCTTGCGTCTGATGACATAGCAGCACAGACTAAAAAATTTATGAGGGTTTTGAACTGAAATGACAAGAATTGAATACGCAAAAAAAGGGATCATCACTGACGAAGTCAAAGCAGTTGCCTCACTCGAAGGGCTGACATCTGAGCAGCTTTCTCTTGACATTGCATCCGGTGTTAGCGTCATACCAATAAATAAAAACCACGACATAAATTCTGTTGGTATCGGCAGGAACATGCGCACAAAGATAAATGCCAATATTGGAACGTCAAAGGATAAGGTATCCATAGACAGTGAACGGAAAAAGCTCGAAGTAATTATCCGCTATGGTGCTGACGCTGTCATGGACCTTTCAACCGGCGGCCCCATACGAGATCTCAGGAATATGATGATACGGGAATCCACGATACCAATCGGTACAGTGCCGATCTATGAAGCAGCTGTCAGGGCTGCAGAACAAAAGGGCTCCATCGCCAAAATGACAGTGGATGATCTGTTTGCGGCAATAGATGAACACGGTCGCGCAGGTGTTGATTTCATTACCGTGCACTGCGGATTGACATTGAGAGCGATCGAACGGTTGAAGCAGGAAGGCAGAATACTGGATATCGTGAGCAGAGGCGGATCTTTCCTGCTCGAATGGATGATATACAATGAAAAAGAAAATCCGCTCTACGAACAGTATGACCGGCTCATAGAAATTGCGCTGACCTATGACATGACCTTAAGTCTGGGGGATGGTATGCGCCCCGGTTGCCTTGCCGATGCCACTGACCGGACTCAGATCGAAGAATTGCTAACCCTCGGAGAACTCAGAGACAGGGCTGTTGAACAGCATCTGCAGGTCATGATTGAAGGACCCGGCCATGTACCGCTGAACCAGGTCGCGTTAAACGTACAGCTGGAAAAAGAGATATGCAAGGGTGCCCCGTTTTATGTGCTCGGTCCCCTGGTGACAGATATCGGCATGGGATATGACCATATCACAGCCGCGATTGGCGGCGCTGTTGCAGGGGCTGCCGGGGCTGATTTTCTCTGCTATGTTACACCGTCCGAGCATATACGGCTTCCGGATATTGAAGATGTAAAAGAAGGCGTTATTGTCTCCAAACTGGCAGCGCACGCCGCTGACATCGCAAAAGGAATACCCGGAGCACGGGATGCGGATCTCAAAATGGCACGATGCAGAAAAGCACTTGACTGGAACGGCCAGATAGCTTTGAGCCTTAATCCGGAAAAGATAAAGAAATGGCGGTCTGCAGTCCCGCCGACAGAAAAGGACGTCTGCAGTATGTGCGGTGAGTTCTGTGCTATTAAGACGGTTGAAAAAGCGCTTAAAAAAAATTCATGAAATCGTCCATTCTTCCGGCCGAATCTCTCCTGCTACTTGGTCCTACTGGTTCAGGCAAGACACCGCTCGGAAATCATATGGAAATATCCGGGCTGCACGGAAGACGATGCCTTCATTTTGATTTTGGCGATGCCTTACGAACGGTAGCCTGCTCAGAAGAGATCCCGTCGGGATTCAGAAAAAAGGATGTTTCCTTCATCCGTGACGTGCTTCAGAACGGTGTTCTTCTGGAAAATGAAACATTTATTCTTGCCGAAAAGATTCTGCTGCATTTTCTTTCGGAAAAAAACTTCTGTAAAGGCGACCTGCTTGTTCTCAACGGTCTACCGAGGCACAGAGACCAGGCAAAAGACATGACGAGTATAGCTGATATAAAGGGCGTTATCATGCTTGAATGCACGCCGGACGTTGTTCTGGAAAGAATTCAGCAGAATACGGGAAGAGACCGGGCAGGAAGAACTGACGATGATAGAGCAATGATCAGGTCAAAGATGGAAACATTCAGAAATCGCACGATACCTCTGAAGCGGCATTATGAGGATCACGGTATTCCCATACTCACCATTACCGTCACCGCCTCTGCTACCGGCGAACAGCTCTATGCCGATATCGTGTCCCATCAGGTCTTACCGGAACCTGAGAGTCTGGTATAATCATCCTCATGAATATTGTGTCCGCAAAAAGCCTCACGAAATTGTATGGCCGTCTTACCGCACTTGATTCTATAGACTTTGATATCGCACAGGGCGAATGCTTTGGATTTCTGGGACCAAACGGTGCCGGAAAAACAACTGCAATGGGTATCATCTTCTGTTTCATGCCCCCGACCTCTGGCACCGTCACGGTGTTCGGGTTAGACGTGACTAAACATCCAAGTAAAATTAAATCGAGAATAGGTGTCATGCCCCAGGACGACAATCTTGATCCGGATCTTTCTGTATATGAAAACCTCATCGTGTATGCACGCTATTTCGATATTGTAGGTAAAGTGTCCGAGAATCGCGCAAGAACGCTGCTGGAGTTTGCAGAGTTGACAGAAAAGGCGGATGTAAACATAAAAGACCTGTCAGGTGGCATGAAGCGGAGACTTCTGCTCGCCCGCGCCCTTATCAACACCCCTGAGCTTTTGATTCTGGATGAACCGACAACCGGGCTTGACCCGCACAGCAGACGCGCGGTCTGGGAAAAGCTTAATCTGCTCAAGGCACAGAAAACAACATTACTCCTGACAACGCATTATATGGAAGAGGCTGAACAGCTCTGCGACCGGGTCGCGATAATGAATTCAGGGCAGATTGTGACTATCGACACCCCGGCGAGCCTTATGAATATTCATGGTGGCAATCTTGAAGATGTCTATATCAAGCTGACCGGCAAAAAACTGGTTGGGGCGGACGCATGAACGTTAAAAGGGCGCTCAGGGTATGGCAGAGACATTTCACGGTATACCGAAAACTCTACAAGTCAAGCATCGTCCTTAACTTTGTAGAGCCGGTGCTGTATCTCGCCGCACTCGGGCTCGGGCTCGGCGCATTTGTCCGGGAAATAAACGGGATTCCATATATCAAATTCATAGCACCCGGAATCATAGCATCATCAGCAATGTTTGCACCAATTTATGAATGCACGTATGGCACATACGTTCGCATGACCTATCAGAAGACCTTTGA
>JBFGJU010000209.1:0-3737 GCA_041577035.1 Thermodesulfovibrionales bacterium
AATTGTTGATGCGGGGGTAGTTGTGGGCCTTGTCTGGGGACTTGTATCTCTGCTCATTTTCTCCATACAGGCATTTCTTTCAGGAACGTCCCATTATTCACCCGAAGTGCCAGATGAAAAATAACACTATTTTTTTTATATAATACGTTGTTAGTGAAGAACGGCGCATCAAAAAAGGAAATGACACATTCTTTATCGCAGGTCAATGAGTAGGACTGAAAACACCGGAATATCCTGACAATGAAAAAGGGAAGTAAAAAAGTCTCGAACGAAACTGATACCATTCCTGCAGTCCGGAAGAGAGTAAATGTCCGGCGTTTCGCCGTGACCTATCTCATTGTCATGAGTGGTTTTTTTTTCTTAATCGGGTTCAAGCCTTTTCAGGACATTATCGACATTAACGGCATCTATACGAATGGCATCATACTGCTCACCATAAAGATTCTGGACCTCATACATATACCGGCTACGCACCATGGTTCAATCATAAACCTTCCGTCCATAGCACTTGACGTTAAATTCGGTTGTAATGGGCTTGAAGCGGTCATGATCTACTCAGTTGCGGTCATTGTCTTCCCCTCGGCTCTGCGCACGAAAATGATAGGCATCATAGCTGGATTTCTTATCATACAGCTGGTGAACGTTGCGAGAATAGTCGCGCTTGCCTATGCCGGTGTGCATTATAAAAACCTCTTTGAAATTTTTCATATCTATGTTGCGCAGGGATTAATGATAGCAATCGCCCTTGGCATATATTTACTCTACTTGAATTATGCAGGAAGACAAGCTGAAAAAACGGCTTAAAAAGACCGCCGTCATTTCCGTAATTCTCTTTATCACATCATATATTATTTTTTTACTATTTTGGATAACGGTGAAACAGTATTACGGAAATTCAATAACTTTCATAACAACGCATGCCGTAACCGTGATCAAAGACGTGGAAATCGAAGACATACTTTCTGAAGAAAACACTATCCTCGTCTCATTTGTTCCCCAGAGACATGAGGCGCGGGAGATTATAGATATTACGATAAACACCAATTCTTACACCTTTAATGCTCCATTAACCTTCGCCATCATGGCGGCCTTTTTTCCCTATGTGAGAAGAAAACGTATATATTTCGAAGTGCTCCTTATTCTCGTGGCAGTTCACGTGCTATATGTCTTTTCTCTTGAGGGCACGCATGTTACTGATACGATGATATCTTTGGGATATGAGCAGTCCAGTACGTTAAAGGCAGTCTTCTGGGAATTTTTGTGGCAGTTCGTAGACAACATGGTCATTCGTTTCGAGCCCTTTCTGCTGGGAGCCTATATCTTTTTCAGAAAAGAACATGCATGACCGCAGCGTGTGTCCTCAGCCTTCCGAATCCTTCTGCCCCGACGCCTCTTTTTCCTGTCTGGATTTCATCTCCTCTCTAAACCATCTCAGAATATTGTCGTATGACGGTGGAGTAACCAGAAAGAGTTCAATATCCTTGGGAAACTGGAGCTTTACCCTATCCTCATCTTTCATAAGCAACAGACCGGCTTCCCCTGCCAAAAGGTGTTTTTCAATAATCTGGAGCATATATTCGGTCCTTTGCTTGACGAGTTCATTATAGATTGCAATGATTTTTTCAAAGACCTCTTTCGTCTGCACAACCATAAGACAGTTACTCCAGTCAAGCAAAGGACCGAATATTTCCTCTTTTTCAAACGGAATCAGTTCAGCACCCTCCCGTATTCTTTTCCGGATGAGCTGCCCTGCCCGTTCGTTCATTCTGTCAAAAGCTTCCAGGGCATTTTTACTCGTTGATAAAAGAGATTCGCAAAAGATCTTCGAGACATCTCCCGCTGCCCGCATCTTCTCAATCTGTTCGGACACTTCATCCCAATAGGCATGAAAGAGAGTCGTATACTCTTCTGGCGAGTTGTCCGTCAGATAAAGGTTGCGTACAAAATAGAGTTTCCTTTTTCCGGCAAATTGCTCAACATCAGGTTTCTCGATTTTACCAATCTCCGACATGGGCTCCTCCGCTCCTTTCGAAATAAAATCCAAGAACTGTCAGTTATTACTTCGGTCATAACAATCAGCTCCAGGCAAGTTTGGGCTCACGGTATTCCTTGTACATCTCACAGGTATTTTTCTTTTTACATCTCTCGCAAACCGCTGTATACCTGAAGCCCTCGTTTACAGGACACCATATCTTTGTCGGTCCTGACTCTTTTCTCTCATCACTCACTCATTAAGTTTATAAGAAAGCCCTTCCAAAACTCAAAAAAGAGCGCTCACACCTGTTGATTTTCATTCCTTCATCGGTTACAATACGCCGGCATATAGTCCGGAGGGGGATCCTGCTTGTCTTTTTTTACGACACGGTTTAAGGCCTTTATCCTTTTTTTTATCGTAATAATATGCATTTTTTCTCAGGCACACGCAGGAGATATTGTCATGAGCGGATTCACTGTGACGGGGTTCCGTTCTACAGTGGACGATTATGAAGATGAAGATGAAGCGCATGACTATGAATACACAAACTACAGCATCAGACTGAAACACACAGCATCAGATATCGTTGTCTATGATGTAAGTTCATATCTTTACAACAAGGATTACAGGGAAGAAGATAATCTCGACAACAAATCGAAAATACTGAAGGGATCACTTTCATATGTCCTGCATGAAAGGAAAGACGCCGCGGCACGTCTCGGCATAAGAATCAAATACAGGGAGAAACGCTATGATAATGAACCATCAAACGACTACAACCAGTTTTTAATCTCGCCAACCGTCACGTTCAGGAAAGGCAGCCGCTCTACTCTGAAATTCTCGGCCGCGTTTCAGAATTTTAATTATCTCCATGCACAGGAGAAAGATCAGGTCACGTTTTCCGCAAAGATCGCAGGAACTCATTACCCGCCGCATAAACGACTCAAGCTTGTCGCTTCGTATAAGATCGAAACACAGACAGAAGATCATAGGAACAGGGAAAAAACAAAGCATGACATATTCGGGGGATTCGATTACACCTTCAACCACCCTGCACTCGATAAAATTATGGCGCGGGTAACGTGGGGGCAGAGGGACACCAAGGAGGACGATATTCGCGACCTGGATCATGACTATGAATATCGCACTTTGTATATAAAGACCCTCCACACCATAAGCAGAAACATCAAGACAGATCTTAAATATCAGTACTTCCGGAAAGATTATATCAGTGGTGATCTTGATCATGAATCAA
The DNA here is from genome assembly GCA_041577035.1 of Thermodesulfovibrionales bacterium. Lineage (GTDB taxonomy): Bacteria > Nitrospirota > Thermodesulfovibrionia > Thermodesulfovibrionales > UBA6898. The sequence continues at coordinate 3,231 of JBFGJU010000209.1, forward strand.
TTTCTATCAGTAACACGTGGCGCTTTATCCTGCAGAACACTGCTGCAGAGCGATTCACTATCGGCGTGAGAGCTGCTTATAAAGATATGGATTATGATCTGAAGCAGGACAACAGCTATGAGAAAAATAGTATTGAGATAAAAACGGGATATCAGAAAAAAAAGGATTGGAAAACCACGGTAGTCTTAACGGGTAATTTTTTCGATTATCATGACAGTGATAAAGATAAGAACAGGTATGCTGTCCGAATAAACGGTGAAAAATTGCTTCTTAATAACGCTTTTACTCTTTCTCTGACTCCAACGTACCGATATACTGATTATAAGCATAAAAACGACGATAGTCATGGATCAGTAAAGATAGCCTTTAACTATACGTTTTAATACTGTCCGGAGAGCATTGCCAAAGGGTTACCATAACACCCCGGCAATAATCAGAACATAAAAAGGGCGGATTATTGTCCGCCCTTTTCCAAAAACACTTTTAAACTGATAATTATTACATCAT
>JBFGJU010000210.1:0-3653 GCA_041577035.1 Thermodesulfovibrionales bacterium
CCGAAGAACCGGTATTTCATCATCGATAACAAGAACCTTGGTACGTGACGCTGGCACGTAAATCATGAACGTTGTTCCCGTTCCCACGGTACTGTCAACGGTAATGTATCCGCCATGTTCCTTGACAATACCCCAAATGGTTGCGAGACCAAGTCCGGTGCCCTTGCCTTCTTCTTTTGTCGTAAAGAACGGTTCAAAAATATTTTGCAGGTTGTCCTCAGGAATACCTATGCCCGTATCCTGAACACGGAGACAAATATACTGACCCTCTTTTACACTGGTCGAAATATTCAGGTTTTTTCCATTCAGTTCAACAAGGTCGGTTTTAATGATGATCTTACCACCGTCTGGCATGGCATCTCTGGCATTGATAATTAAATTCATAATGATTTGATCCATTTTGCTCCGGTCAGCTTTTAACCTGGGAATCGAATGGTTTAGATCCTTAATGATTTCAATATTCCGCATAAGTCGTTCGACCATATCAACCGTTTCGTCAATTACTGTGTTTAAACTGAGAGCCGTTATTTCGAGTTGTCCCCGTCGTGCAAAGCTCAGCAACTTGGATATCATAGAGGAGCCCATTTTTGATGAACCCTCTATCATTCTTATCAGTTCGATGACATCAGGTGGCAGTTCTTCTTTGTAATCGAGCATAAGCTGAGTGAATCCGGCTATAGAGGCTACAATGTTATTAAAATCATGAGCTATCCCTCCTGATAATCTGCCGATCGACTCCATCTTCTGGGCATGCAACAATTGTCCCTGCAATCTCTTCTTTTCAGTTATATCTCTATGAATCGATTGAATGTATACTTCATCATCGACCTGTATAGCCTTTGAGCTGATTTCAAGAGTTATGAGCGTACCGTCTTTTTTTCGATGTTCAGTTTCAAAAAGGAGTGCCTCACCATTTAATAATCGCATCATTCTTTCTTCCAGCATTGATGTATGTGGGTCAACTTCGAGAATTCTAATATGTTGTCCCAGTAATCGCCCTTCATGATATCCGTATATCTTTGATGCCTGTTCATTAGCATTGATAATGACACCTGCCTTATTCATGATTATTATTCCATCATTTGCATATGTGTAGAGAGTTTTGAGCAATTCTCCTGTAATCTTTAGATCTTTTGTTCGTTTCTGAACGAGCTTCATCAGTGTCGCATGTTTTTCTTCTTTCTTGATCAGTTTCTTTCTCTTCGTAATTCCTTTATGAATTATGTTCTTCATATCTTCATAGTCAAACGGTTTTATGATGTAATCAAGGGCTCCACATTGTAAGGCCTGTTGAGCGGTATGAAGACTTGCGTAAGCAGTGATCATGACGACCTCGGTATCAGGTTGTATTTTTTTTATTTCTTCGAGAGCTGAGATGCCGTCCATATTGGGCATTTTGATATCCATGATCACAATATCAAAATGTGGATCAGAAGAAATGATTTTTAACCCGTCTAACGCGTTAGATGCTGTCCGTATGTCATAAGAGCCCTTGAGCGCCACGCTCAGAGCTTCCCGAATAGAGAATTCGTCATCAATGATCAATATTCTGTTTGTTTTATCAGTTGTCGTAACCATGGCATTCTCAATGGTCAGTTATACCGAACGCCGTGATATGAACAGAGTTGATCGTCCAACTTCCGTCGAGATCTCATCGTGAGCCTTCCCTCTCCATTATAGTCGTACATCCTATCCTTCGAAATGCAATTCTAATGCCATTCGGGCTGTTTCTATAGAATATTTAGTATTATCAATATATTAAGGTGCTTATGAATCAAGACATCCGGCAGGCTTTGCACGATATGTCAATGAATTGACAATATAGGAGCAATTTCTACGGATTGATATCGTGAATGATCGCTGTATTCAAAGATTCTTCTGATATCCCGGCATCCAGAAACGGCGGTTGTGATAGTAAAGGGGCTTGCGGTCTGGATAACGCTTTTTATAATTCAGAAACCGGTTCTTCCAATACCGGTACTCTTTATCTGGCATCCGGAACCGCCGATGTGGCATATCGATGAGAAAGCGCTCCACTTTCCAGACATTCCTGTCAGACAAACGCCAGTCATAAGTACCGAGGTCTGCCAGATTGCAGACGCCAAAGCCAATAATACGCGCCGAAACGTCGATGTAGGGTTCGGCATAACTGCGTACGAGCCGATGAAGCGTTGTGAAGACCGGTTTCCTGCCGTGCAGCCCGGGATCACGGGAACGGGCCACCGTGCCCCACTTTTCATCTTTCTGATAGAGAAACAGCACATGATCAAGGTCGTCCTGAGACTCAAGGTCAAGCAGAAGGGCTGGGTACCCGTGCTGTTCAAGGATTACAGCAGCGGTCAGTGCGGCCTCGAGGCAGTGAGCGGTTTTGAGCCTGAGTACCTGCCGAAACGTGCGTAGCGTCTGTTTTTTCTTCTCGTGGTTGTAAGGCAATTCATTGAGGAACCACTGTACCTGCCGGGGGGTCCTGTGCTGGCAGATAATCTGCCACTCATGGGCCGTGAAGGCCTTACGAGAGGCAGTCATTGTTTCCAAACGCTAAAAGATTCAGCAATCGTTCAAACAGAACCATGATGGTCTTTACCTCTGCATTCCTATGGCACGGAAATTCCCGATATGCCTGCAATTATCCAATTGCCGCTTGAGCGGGAAGGCTCTCTCAAATGCATGACTGCATTTTCGAATGTCAATCGTTCACCTTTGTGATAATTCCACGGCTCGCCGATATCTTCAGTGGCTTCCAGAATTATTGATTTTATCTGAACCGTATAGGTTGGGAGGCCCATATAGGTTTTTTCTTTTAATGGTATCGATGCTATCTCACCGATCTCGAGAGAGATGACGCGATACTGTCTGTCCGTGAAATATCGCCTGATTGTCTGCGATGCCGTTTCAGATGACGGTGTTACCATACATCCCGAAAACGCGATGATCAGGATTGCAAGAAGAGAAAATAACGGTATTGTTATTTTTTTCTCGTATCCCACCCTGCAAAGGAAGATCATGCTATTCATCTTTTTCAGTTTGTTTGGTGCGGAGATATCTCACTATCTTTCCGCCGTTTAATAGAACGTGTACAGCCGCGAGACTTAATGTTGTATAAGCAAAATACCGATGAGGAACGAATTTCCTCAGTTCCAATTCTGACTGAATATAGCCCAGGACGCCGGTGACAGAAACAGAACAGAAGAGCAGTATGCTTATGAGATAATTAATATCTTTACGGCTCATACGGTTCCTACCGCGTGCAGGTAAATGGCGGCTTCCCCGCGGCCATCAACACCGATTATCTGATTAACCTTGTCATCAATAAATGCTCCGACACTAACCGATCCAAGACCAAGAGAAACGGCCTGCAGGGCAATGTTCTGGCTGATATGTCCGGCTTCCATATATACATAGCGGAAACCGCGTTCTTTGTATTTATGACGGGACCTGTCGAAGATGGCCGACAGGACGAACGTTATGTCAGCCGTACCGAGCATATCCTGTTCCAGGCCTGCAGATGTTAGTTCGCTTCTGAAGGCACCTTTCTTCACAAGCTCCAGGGCATGCTCACGCACTGCATAGTGGTACATGCCCTGCTCAACGCCCTCCACATTCATGATGAAAACATAGATCTCAAAAGGATACAGCGCTCCAGCCGAAGGTGC
>JBFGJU010000211.1:0-3649 GCA_041577035.1 Thermodesulfovibrionales bacterium
GAAACCGCCCCAATAACGTCAAACGGATTACTGGATATGAGCCAGGCCTTGGCACCAATCGACCTTGAGCGCTTTAAAAAGTGACGGTATACAACGGGATTCGGCTTGAATGTCTGTATTTCGTCAACACTGACAACATCAATAAAGAAACTCCTTATATTCGCGTTTACGAGCAACGTTTCCACAGCATCGGCTTTTCCGTTAGAAAACGCGAATAAACGGAATCCAGCCTCTTTTGCCTGCTCTAATCCTTCTTTGACATCGTGAAATATCGGTAAAACGCGATACGCATTCATCAGTTCCTGTTTTTCCTGCTCTGAGAAAGATACGTGATAATAACGACAGGCAAAATCGAGTGCATTTAGCGTGCATATTGAAAAATCCCGGTAGTTCTGCATGAGGCCTCTTCGAAATGAATATTCAAGCTGTTTTTCGCGCCAGAGACGTGAGAATTCTCCTGCTTGTTCTCCGACATGCTTTTCGAGAGCAACGGTCACACCATGTGTATCAATGAGCGTGCCGTATACATCAAATGCCAATGTGATAGCCATGTTATGTGCTTAACTCTTTCATTTAAGAATTGACGCTTTCTTCTGTAATCTGACGTAACAGATTATTCCCTGCTATTTGTTTTTATCATAACAGGAAAGCTGACGTGTGAATAGAAACTAACAGCATGATGATCAGAAGATCATATATTTATGAACGCCCCATTTATTTTTCGATTATCAATCATATTTTATCTTATGCTTCATAGGCCAGCACTCTGATTATTCCGATTGTGCTTCCCTCACTGCTCGTACACGTGTCTGAGATGGACACTACTTTTTTTATGCTGTTTTCTTTAATGAATTGGCTTACCTGCACATCAAGTTCCGCAAGCTCCTTCATCGTCTGAAATATCTTTAACTCATTTGTGAATGTCTTTACCTTTATCATAGTCATACCTCTTTTATTTAAATTCTATGAGATGGAACAGTCTGCATACGCAAAATAGCAACGATAGTGACTTCTGAGACAGGACTTATCTGTTTCTGATACTTTTCTTCAGTTCCCGTACAGCCTGTCGCTCTTGCCTGGCCCTTCCACTGAATGTCTGTAATGCTGTTACTTCCCAGTCGAACTCTCCCCACAGGGGTAGTTTCCTCAGCATTTGGTCCAAATCATCATTGGACTTAGCATCAGCTATAAAAACAAATGCCCGGTCACCAACGGGAAGGCCTCCTGCAATGATCTTTTTTCTTTTTTCAAGTGACATAAGCTCTTTGAAACTTGGAAGAATGACATCCTGTAAAACTTCAAGAGCCTCTTCCGGCGATGCAAAACCGGGTCCTCCTGTAGCAACGACTAAATATTTCATAATCTTTCCTCCTTCTTATGATATTATCACGGATGAATCTGTTTGAAAACCAGAAAATATTGCGTATTAGGGGGAGACGATTATCCCCGGCTAAAAATTACCTGCCGTGTTTTTTTATCAATTAAATAGGACGTCATAGTTAATATAAATCCCAACCCGACAATACAAAATAATACAAGCATAAGAGGATCTTTATAAACAAAATAGAATGAAAGCAGAGAGATCAAAATGATAGAACGAACGAACAGTGTGGTTGTATACAATTGTTCTATACGATGTCTGATGATCTGTACGATGACAATTCCCAGCGATATCATAAATAATCCAATAAGTTGGACCATAACATCGGTGTAATTCCCTTGAGACATAAACATTCGAAGCATCGGTCGGGGAAAAATGAAAAAACCTGTCCCGCCAATAAGAAGATAAGAGGCCACATAGAAAAGGCTGATTCTTGTTTTCTTCATTTATCCCTCATAGGTGATTCTCATATACGAATTATAATCTATTTCACACATAGGGATTCAATTGTCCGAAAACGTGATATACTTAATAAGTTATACGAATTCTTACGAAACCAATCATACATAAAGGAGAAAATGAACATGGGAGAAGCACCGTTATGTCCGATAGGAGGTCTTAGTGTTATACTTTTTGCGACAGATGGATCAGCTCATAGTGAGAATGCGATGACAGAGGCAGTGAACATCTCCAAGGCGTGTTCGACCAAACTTTGTGCTTTATCTGTTGTAGAAGGTAATCCTGAATATGATGCCCTTGCTCCCGGACTCGTTGAAAAAAAAGAAAAGGAAGCAAAAGAATTTCTTGATGCAACAAAGAATTGTGCAGAAAGAGAAGGCATAAATTGTAACATTATTGTTCGTCATGCTGAAGACGCTGCTGAAGCGATCCTGGATGAAGCTGGCAGATTGAAGTCTGACATGATCATTTTGGGACGACACGGCAACAAAAAAGGGTTGAAAAAACTGCTTATGGGCAGTGTTACATCAAAAGTTATTGGGTATGCCCCCTGTAAAGTTCTGGTTGTACCGTAGCTTTCTGGTGTCAGGTTTTGACATGTGACTTAACGTCTGATTTCCGTTTCTCACTTTTGTCACATGTCAAGACCTGACGCCAATTTATCATCTCTTATACATCGAATTCGTTGCAATAGTTGACAGATACCCTTTCTGGCTCATTTTCCAGGACATCACCCATTATCATAAAATGATCCCCTTCGAGATCAAATTTCGAAAAATAATTATATTCTCTTGCCATATGAAATCCAAAACGAAAATAATAGTCAGGCAAACCCAGGACAAATATTTTTTTATATCCTATCGATAGAGCTACACTATTGCCATAACGAATTAACTTTGAGCCGATACCCTGATTTTGATATTCCGGCAAAACAGCGATGGGGGCAAGTCCCAGACCAATGATTTCCTGTTCTTTATATATCGGGCTATACGCAATGTGGCCTACGATTTTTCCGTCAATTTCGTAGACAAGTGAAATAGTAAGATTATTATTATTTCTTAAATTTTCTACAATTGTTCCTTCTTCAGGTTCGTTGAATACTTCGTTATGCAGTTGTGTAATGTGATCTATATCTATTTCTTTTTCTTCCCGGATGCTCATCTAATTTTATTCCCTTAACAACTCATATGCTAGACGCCGGTTTTTATGTCCCCTGCTCTTCTATGAATTGTATGCCTTCAGGAGTCTCTTCGATTCGGTATCCCATCTTGCGGGCTTCTAGATAAATCGTCCGCCCCGCACGGTGCTGCATGGCTTCCATGATAAGGGGGAGTTCGACTCTCGGGTCCTGAAGAAGATATCTCTGAAGTATCTCAGTCTCCGCTTCTCCGATTAAATACCGTGCTGCCTCTCTGATATCCCAAGGATTGTCTGAGGTGAGCAGCCGTTCGGCAAAAACTGCCTTTTCTTCAGCCTCGGCGTTCCTGAATTCTGCGATCCACTGTGCTGAATTGTACCATTTTGTTTTTTTGTCGAGCTTCAGATGTTCAGTGAAGCTGACAAACTTCTCCGGAGTTGTAACTTCGGCGAGTGAACGCACGAGGGTCTCAAGGTCCGAATGTTTCTGTTGCTTCTTCAGTGATTCAAGGATAAGGCCTCTGGCATCGGGTTCACCTAGTCTTGCCATGAGAAACACGGCTGCCAGATGCAGTTCATTCCCGGGATCAGTCAAAGAGTATTTCTTTGCCAATTTCAGCGCCCGTCTATCCCTATGAAGAGCAAAATAGATCAAAGCACTTCTCCGGGCAA
>JBFGJU010000212.1:0-3634 GCA_041577035.1 Thermodesulfovibrionales bacterium
CAGAGCAGACCAACACATGATTTACTGCTCTTCTTTTGATTCCTGTGCCTCTGCCTGTGTCTCTGTCTCTGCTTTTGTCTCTGTCTCCGTCTCTTCCTCTTCTTCTGTTGCTGCCGTCAGTTTTCCCTGCGCTTCCTGAGCGTAAGGAGAGTCAGAGAATAATTCTGCAAGTGTTTTGTATTTCGTCTGCGCCTCATCTATCTTTCCCTGTTTTTCCAGTATTCGTGCAGACTCTATGAGGGCATAATCTTTAAAGAAAGGGCTGTTTATACCGTATAATGCATCCAGGGTCTTCAAGGCCTCATCCGTGGAACCCTGCGCAAGGTAAATCGTTATCATCTTCTGATATGCCAGTGAAACCATATGCTCTTCTGACGAATATTTCTTTATTACGTCATTCAGTTTTGCCAGAGCATCTTCATTCCTGTCCAATTCATAGAGTGTGTCGGCCATATAGAGCAGGATGCGGGGAGCACTCTTTTTCTCGTATGCCTTCTGAAAGAGGTCGAGGGCCTGCAGTAACTGTTCCTCGCGAGGAAGGGTCTCATCCTGAAACTCATTGTGATAGAGTTTATATGCGCTATATTCAATCTGATGTGCCTGTTTGGCTGTGCGATAGTTATAAAAGAACAGGGTGGCGACAGCAAGCATTACAAAGACAAAAATAATACCGTAGATCATAACAGCCTTCTGCCGTGCCTGCAGAGATTCAACAATATCAGAAAGCCGGCCTTTTACTTCGACTTCTGTTTTAACATTTTTTTTCTTTATTTTTTTCTTGATCGGCCGCGGCATTATGTTCTCCCGAGGGCTGTTTCGATGAGCGCTTTTGAATTATCGAAGACAGCATCAATCCGGTTTTCCTCTATCCCTGCAGCAAGCAGAATCTCCCGTGCAAATGCGGCTGTTATAAAATCTGAAGGACTATGGCTGTCCGTGTTGATACAGAGAGGAGCCCCAAAGCGGATGGCCCCCTGTGCGACATAGCCATTGGCCAGTGAGTGATTCTTTCGCGAGGTAATCTCAAGCAATACATTTCGTTCTTTTGCCAGCAAAAGATCTTCAGTGGTTATTAACCCGGGATGCGCCAGGATATCTGCGCCGGCCTCAATTCCGGCCCTATTCGTTCCTCTTCGTACCGGTTCGACTATCGTTTCACCGTGAACGACCACTATTTTCGCTCCCAGTTTTCGTGCCTCTTTGACAAGGTCAGCTATGAGTTCCGGCGGTGCATGCGTTATTTCAGCGCCCGGCAGTACTTTCAAAGATGTTACAGCAGGTAACGCGGTGACCGCGTTTGTTATTCTGGGAATTATATGATCGATATTGGATACATCAACATGGTCGGTTATGGCAAGTGCGGTATATCCGGCTGCTTCTGCACGTCGAATCAGCTCAAAAGGAATCAATTCACCGTCGCTGAAAATACTATGCGTATGGAGATCAATCATCCTAAAAAGATACAGGAAGATGCTGAAAAATGTAAAGTATAGATCACCAGATAATCCGTTCCCATCCTGCACAGGAAAGAAAAAAGTTTTCTTATTATTGGTTTTTCCGTATCATAAAACATACTGATGGAGATTCGGATACATGCCATTCAATAACAAGCATTTCAAGACCGCTTTAAGAGATCCTGTTTTAAAGTGGATCGATACGGTAAAACATGTTGATATTCTGGTCGGTATTCCCACGTATAACAATGATGAGACCGTAGGATATGTTGTTTCTCAGGTCGGGGAGGGGCTGAAGAAGTACTACGGCGATTTAAAGACCGCTGTTTTTGTCGCAGACGGAGGGTCGGTCGATGATACCCGGGAAGAAATTTTCAAGGAATTAATTCCTGAAGGAATAGAGAAGAAGGTCTTCATTTATCGGGGCCTGCCGGGAAAGGGCACGAGCTTCAGGGCTGTTTTTGAATGTGCCAGTCGACTGAATGCCAAGGCAGTTCTGGTATTCGATTCTGACCTGCGCAGTATCAGGCCTGAATGGATTCAGTGGATGGCTGAACCGATTCTGACCAAAAAGGCAGAGTACTGTACCCCATATTATATGCGTCATCCTCTTGACGGAACGATAACGAACATGATTGTCTATCCGCTGACGGCAGCTATCTTCGGCAAGAATATACGGCAGCCGATCGGAGGGGATTTTTCTTTGAGCCGTTCGCTGGCAAAATATTACTTATCACAGGATGTATGGCATACGGATGTGGCCAAGTTTGGTATTGATATATGGATGACGCTTACAGCGGTTATTGAGAATTTTAGGATATCCCAGGTAACTCTGGGCAATAAAATCCATAACCCGAAAGACCCTGCATCTGATTTGAGCATTATGTTCTTACAGGTGATCAGTACGCTTTTCTTTATGATGGGTAATAACGTGGAGAAATGGCGCAGTGATTATCACTATTCGGATGTTGAAATAATGTCTTCCTGTTGCCCTTCAAATGAAATGCAAGAGGTGAGTATCTCTCTGAGTAAGCTGAGGCAGGAGTTTGAAGAAGGCTTCAACCATTTCAGACCGATGTATGAACATGTTCTTGAACCTGAAACCTTTGATGAACTGTCAGGGGTAATTTCACATCTGAGAAAAGAAGATGAATTCAGCCTTGAAGCCGAGCTCTGGGCAAAAATACTTTATGATTTCTTCTATGTGTATTATTTATGGAAGCGTAACCGACGGAGACTCGTCGATATTATCACCCCGCTGTACTTTGGCCGTACCGGGACATTCTGCTCTCAGGTCCTGAATAAAAGCCTCGACGAAAGTGAGGACATCATACGGGAACAGGTCAAAACATTTGTAAAAAACCGGGACTATCTCATCAGAAAATTTGATGGCAAGACGAGCATCAAGGATGAACCAGCGTTCTGAATCCGTATAGGAAATGCGTGCTGCAGCGTACCAGCGTCCGGCTTACCGGACAGCAGGGCCTGTGTGTTTACCCCTTCAGAGCATACTCGAACGCGCAAGCGTTAAAACCGAAACTTCATCTGCTCCTGCGGTGAGAAGCTGCCGGGAGCATTCATTTGCCGTCGCTCCGGTGGTCATGACATCGTCGATCAGGAGCACCCGCATGCCGGAAAAATTCTTGACAGCACGAAAAGCACCTCGTATGTTTTTCAGGCGCTTTTTGGCCGGGAGTGCGAGCTGAGGAGGGGTTTCGGTCTTTTTAATCAATCCGTCCGCAATGATCCGTAGTTTTCGTGACCGTGCGATGCTATGTGCGAGGAGCAGTGATTGATTGAACCCGCGTTTTCTCAGACTTCTGATACTCAAAGGTACAGGAACCAGTGCGTCAATGCCGTGCATATCGTGATCGAGGAGCAGGGAGCCAAGCGGGCGAGAGAGCCTTTTTATTCCATGAAATTTAAAGAGATTTATTGCCTCGGCAAGGCTATCCTCATACAGGCCAAAACTCGCTGCCCTGATAAAATATGGCTTCTTATCCATGCAGGAGGCACAGAGAGAGCCATATGCAGACGAAAACGGATTTGAACAGATGCTGCAGGACGGGCCGGAGTATTTCTCAATGCTCTTCCAGCAGCCGGAACAGATGGGCGCATAGAGGAAATGGTCAGGCTTCGTTCCGCACAACGGGCAGACCGATGGATAGAGAAGATTGAAA
>JBFGJU010000213.1:0-3577 GCA_041577035.1 Thermodesulfovibrionales bacterium
TAAAAACCTCTTCCGCCGTCATAAAATTGGTAGTAAGGTAAGTAATAAGGAATTAAGTAAGATAGTTTTTAGGGGGTAACTATGATAACTTCAAAGATAGTTAGACATATCGGAATAATGGCCATATTCATTTTCTCTGCCGTCTTCTTTGCGTGCACAACGTCTTCGGCTGTTGATCCGATAAACGCCACATCAGACGGCCTGGCTATTAAGGGATACGATCCGGTTGCCTATTTTCTGGAGAAAAAACCGGTCAAGGGTCATAAGGAATTTGAGTATACCTGGATGGGTGCTCAATGGCTGTTTTCAAGCGCGGAGAACAGGGAGAGTTTTAAATCAGATCCTGATACATACGCGCCCAAGTATGGTGGGTATTGCGCTTATGCCGTAAGTCAGGGGACTACGGCTGACATTGATCCTGAGTCCTGGTCTATTGTTGATGGAAAGCTGTATCTCAACCTCAATAAGAAAATACAGAATCATTGGACGAATAATATGTCCGCGTTTATTAAGAAGGCTGACGAAAACTGGCCGGGTGTTCTCAAGAAATAAGACTGATCAATCTTATTCAATAGAATGTACTATCCGGAATGAATATTATTCAGGCGGGGTGCTGTAATCTTCTGTTGGGGGTAAAATGGATAAGAAAATTATAAAGAAAGTTGCCATTGTCGTGGTTATCATCGCGCTCGTAGCTGCCTTCAAGATTTTCAATCTGGGGGATTATCTCTCTCTTTCTTACATTAAAGAGTCCCAGATGAAGTTTGAGACGCTGTATAGTGAAAATAGAGTTCCGGTAATCGCCGGGTTTATGGTGATTTATATTCTTGTAACATCATTGTCTTTACCCGGAGCTGCGGTGATGACGCTTGCGGCCGGGGCTCTCTTCGGCCTTTTGACTGGTACTATTCTCGTATCCTTTGCAAGTACTATAGGTGCAACAATAGCCTGTTTTGCTGCGAGATTTATCCTGAGGGATTGGATTCAGGGAAAATTTGGCGATAAGTTGAAAACGGTTAACGAGGGGATTGAAAAGGAGGGGGCATTTTATTTATTGACCCTGCGCCTTATCCCCATTTTCCCGTTCTGGCTCATAAACCTCGTTATGGGACTTACAAAAATGCCTCTGAAGACCTTTTATTGGGTTTCGCAGTTAGGTATGCTTGCAGGCACAATCGTGTATGTCAATGCAGGGAAAGAACTGGCAAAAATCGAAAGTCTTTCTGGAATTCTTTCACCAACCTTGATTTTTTCTTTTGTGCTGCTTGGACTGTTTCCGCTCATAACAAAGAAACTACTGGGACTCTATAAAAAAAGAAAGGGGTTGGCGACGAGTTAAGCTTCTGTAGCACGCTTAGAAATCATCAAAAATCAAAACTCACGCGAATGACTGGGCTTGAATTCCATAGAGTTCTTAGCTTAAAAACTTAGTCTGTATGATGTTATTAATAATTTTTAATTACATGGGGGTATGATGCCAAGTTATGATTATGACATAGGAATTCTCGGAGGGGGCTCCGGGGGATTGACGGTTGCGGCCGGAGCATCCCAGTTTGGCGCAAAGACGCTTCTCATTGAAAAAGAAAAAAATCTGGGCGGTGACTGTCTGCATTATGGATGTGTTCCAAGCAAAACCCTTATCAGGTCTGCTCATGTGTATCACATGATGAAGAACGCGTGGAAGTATGGACTTCCCGGGGCAGAGGTACCACCGGTTGATTACCGGGATGTAGCCAAGCGGATCCAGTATGTAATCAATACGATCCAGGAACATGATTCTGAGGAGCGGTTCTGCAAACTTGGTGTTAAGGTCGTGTTTGGCAACGCTCTCTTTACTGATGATCATTCCGTGAGCTTAAACGGGCAAACTTTTTCTGCCAATAAGTGGGTCATTGCTACGGGTTCTTCACCGTCCATTCCGCCGATTGAGGGCATTGATCAGACCCCCTATATTACAAACAAGGAGATATTTTCACTTGACCGTTTACCCAAATCAATGATCGTTATCGGGGCAGGACCGATTGCGATCGAAATGGCCCAGTCTTTTTGCAGACTGGGGACACAGGTACATGTAGTGCAACGAAGCGGGCAGATTCTGAGCAAGGAAGACAAAGACATGGCTGACATCGTGATGAACGTACTGAGCGATGAGGGCATTACCTTTCACCTGAATGCAGGGCTGGTGCGCATGCAAGACCATGGTACGGAGAAAGAAGTTGTTATCAAGAAGAAAGACGGAAGCCCGGCAAGCCTCAGGGCTGAGGAGCTTCTCGTTGCTCTTGGCAGACAAGCCAATCTTGACAATCTCGGGCTGAATGATATCTCTCTGGATTTCGATAAAAAGGGCCTGAAGGTTGACAGCAGGATGAGGACTAATCACAAACATATTTACGGTGCCGGGGATATAACAGGAGCATATCAGTTTACTCATGCTGCTGGTTATGAAGGAGGTGTTGTTCTCAGTAATGCTATCCTGCATCTGCCCAAAAAAGCCGATTATACGTACATGCCCTGGTGCACATATACAGATCCTGAGCTGGCAAGCATAGGGATGAACGAAAAGCGGGCCAAAGATGCCGGCATTACGTATTCCGTGTGGACCGAGGAATTCAAGGCTAATGACCGAAGCCTCGCAGAGGGAGAAGAGGTCGGAAAAATCAAAATGATTCTGAACAGCAAAGGAAAACCAATCGGCATTCAGATCCTCGGCCCGCAGGCAGGTGAACTGCTCAGTGAATGGGTAGCTATCATGAATGGAGGAGTCAAACTCTCGGCGATGGCATCTGCTGTTCATACGTATCCCACACTTGGCGAAATAAATAAAAGAGTAATCGGTAATTATTTTTCAGAGAAGATATTCTCGGAAAAAGTAAAGAAGACGCTCAAGTTCTTCTTCCACTTCAAGGGACGGGCATGTAAATAACGTTAAGACTTAAAAGTGAATAGTTGCGCGTGAATTATTAATAGTCATGTCGTTAGCCGTCATTCCCGATTCCGATCGGGAATGACACATCAGATGAAAAGGGTTGAGAGACAATGGATAAAGAAAAACTTCTAAAGAACCAGGTCGCTCTTGTAACCGGAGCAAGCTCTGGCATCGGCGCCGGAATAGCAAAGGCCATGGGCGCAGCCGGCGCCACGGTTATTGTTAATTACGCATCAAGCGAAGAGTCGGCAAACACGGTTGTGCAGGAAATCAGTGATGCCGGTGGCAGAGCACGGGCGATCAGGGCAGATGTGAGCGACGAAGCACAGGTCGCTGAAATGTTCAGAACGGCAGTTGAACAGTTCGGAACAATAGATGTCCTGGTGAACAACTCGGGGGTGCAGAAAGATTCTGAATTTGTGAATATGACACTGAGACAGTGGCAGACGGTTATTGGTATTAATCTGACAGGAGCATTCTTATGCGCGCGGGAAGCTGCACGAGAATTTATCCGGCGGGGGATTAAGCCGGAACGGTCTAAAGCCGCGGGAAAGATCATTTTCGTAAGTTCCGTGCACGAAGTGATCCCCTGGGCACGGCATGTAAATTATGCTGCATCAAAAGGCGGTGTAATGCTTCTTATGAAAAGTA
>JBFGJU010000214.1:0-3573 GCA_041577035.1 Thermodesulfovibrionales bacterium
ACAAGAATTATGATGAGTTAATAAATAGACCCTTTTCCCCCGGCGGTATTATTACTTAAATTACACAAGAGCGCGCCTGGCATGTCCAATAAATAGAATTAATTTATAAATTAATAGAAATTATAGATAATAAATACTATTTAATATGCAAATTAAGGACATTCATTACTCTTCAATTTACGTGGAAAATGAAGATATGAGGTCAGGTAATGAAACTAAAGGAGTCAAATCTTCATTATTGACATCTTGATCGCTCAACGATACACACTTCACGCAGAAAGATGTCTGGAGGCGGATTCGACAGCTAAAAATGAAATAGGGTCAGGATCTCCATATGCGGGTAACCCCTCCACATTACATGGCGGGCAAGCCACGCCTGAGGCAGGCAAGCTTGATCCTGTAAAAGCTCTTCGTTACGAGGCAGGCATTTGACATTCAGGGAAAAAAATCTCTCTCCAGCTACGAGGTGCAAATAATGTTCTGTGCCCTTTTATTATTATTTCCCAATTCGGTCGGCACAGGATAGAAATTCCTTTACATTGCGAAGCGGTGTGTCAGGCGGGAGATCACAGGAGGGCATGAGAATGTACTTCTGGTAAGGATCGGGAATCCCTGAAACGCATGCAGAAACCGCCTCGCAGATCTTTTCAGGTTTTCCTCCATATATCGTATTGATAACATCCACGTTTCCTGCAGTAACAAGCTTTTGTCGATAGAGTTCGTAGACTTCTGAAATCGATACCCCCACATCAACGGTTACACAGTGAGCGCCGGTTTCGGGATAAAAGGCGATCTGAGAGCTGATATTGCCGCACTGATGCAGGAAGCAGAATATGCCGCGCTCCTTTACCTCCTGGATCAGCTTCCGTTCAGCAGGAAGAATCACCTCTCTGTACAGATCAATGGGTGTGAGCGTTACCGCACCGTCAGGAATGGAGATACCGTCGATGAGACCCCGGTCAATAAGCAGGCTTAAAAAGGCTGAAGTAAGGCGATTGCCCAGCTCGCAGACCTCATGAATAAAGGCCCTATCAGTGGCGGTTTTCTCCTGCAGAAGGTTCCAGTCGCAGAGAATCATGGCCCACGTAAAAGGCCCCCAGGATGTGGCACAGAGAAATCGATCAGGCAGGCTCTTTCTCAGACTCGCAATCATATCGACGAGCGCAAGAGTATGAGGAGCGTCCTCTATGGTCACCTTTTCAAGATAGCGCATGTCTTCAGTTTTCTGGATAAGCGGAAAAGAGAGAAGCGGAGCCTGATTTTCCCGGAATGCGAGCTCGCCTCCGATGGCCTCTGCAGGAAATGTGTTGAGACCGGACCCTGCGAACACGATATCAGTATCCAATTCTCCTATAAACCCGGCGAGTGTTTCTGAAAAGCGGTCAGGATTTTTCTCAAGGTCTTCGATACTTAAACCGGTCTGCTGGTACGCCCATAACCCTGCACCGAACAGGGCACGAGGAATACGCCTGCTGCGCTCCCCCTGTAACACCCTTCTGATAAATTCTCGCCGATCCTTCATACAGAGAGAAATTATAGCTTACGGCTATTAAAAATCGAAACATTGTGAAAGTGGGGTCAGGCCACGTATGAGGCAGAAAAACACGCCCGAGGCGGGCAAGCCACGCCTGAGGCAGGCAAGCTTGATCCTGTAAAAGCTCTACATCAAATCAGTCACTAACCTAAACACTAAGGGCAGCGGCCGTGTTACAAAAAGTGCTCGTTGAATTTTTTCCGTCTCAGCGTTTCTTCAGCGTCACACCAATGCCCGCTTCATTCATATGCAAGAAGATTGTTTCCAGATCCGGATTCGTGGTTATGGCCGCGATGTATCGTGGATCAGGAGAAGGGTAGCGCATGTTATGAGCAATCACCAGGCCACCGGGACGTACCAGCGGCAAGAGTTTATTCAGATAATCCAGGTACCCAGACTTGTCCGCATCCAGAAACACCATGTCTATAGGCCCCTTCAGTTTCGTGACTTCCTCGTGAGCGTCACCCTCGACAAGTGTAACCATATGGTCTACACCAGCGCGCTTGAAATTCTCGCGGGCAAGGGCTGCCCGGCCGGCATCGATTTCATAGGTCGTCAGTTTGCCGCCGGTAGTACTCAGCGCCAGACAGAACCAGATTGCTGAGTATCCATTGGACGTCCCAATCTCGACAACATGCTGTGCGTTTGTCACTTCGGTCATCAGCCTCAGCAGTCTTCCGTCTTCAGGAGAGACGTTCATCATCCCCCGCCGCTGGTTCCGGTACATATACTCCAACACATCCAGAATTTTCTTTTCTTCTGCTGTTTTCGGCAGAGAGGAACTTATTATCGATGACGTACCAGCCTGTTGAGGGTGCAGCGTTGAATAGGATTTTTCGGCTTGCGCATTGCCAACCAGATAGCCAGCTCCTATGAGCATGAGCGAAAGCATGATACTTAAGGGAATCTTCTTTGGCATTTTCGTTCTCCTTTCCGTATGCCGTCCTAGTGCATAATCGGCCCTTATAAAGAGTTTAAACCGTATAGCCTGCGCATTCAAACCCTTTAAGCGAGCTTTTAAAAATATGTTATTTCACTTCTTATAATAATGGCATATAATATAGATAGAAAAGGGGGTGGGGAGATGATCATCCAGGATATAGATCTTTTTAAGGGAGTGGATCGCAAGGTTTCAGATGAGATTGCAAGCATCAGTTTTGAAGAGAGTTACGCCCGTGATACGGTCCTGTTTGAGAGGGGTGAAAATGCCGGAAATCTGTATATTCTCAAAGAAGGGAAAGTTGATCTTGTGATAAAGGACGGTGGCTCAATCGTTTATATTCTGACAGAACCTGGTGAGGTCTTTGGCTGGTCGAGCATGGTTGAGTCCGGAGAATATTCTGCCACTGCTGTAAGTGTTACGGATTTGAAGGTCTGGAGGATAGAAAGAGAAAAAGTGGAGAAAATATTCAGCCTTCATCCAAAAGACGGGCTCATTATTTTCAAGCGACTGGCAGGGATAATCTCGAAGAGGCTCGCATACGCCTATAAAGAATTATTGAGCGTCGGAGTACAACAAACGACTCCTGAGTACGGGTAATTGATAGCAGAAAACTATCGTATGAGCACAGAATGTTTCTCCTGCGTTGATAGTGTGCCCATCTGTCATTTTCGCAATTACATCATGGTCTGTCGAATTATTATTAGCTCCGCATTATATGGACAAAACAGCTGAACGATGGCTGTGGCTTTTACCTCTGATCTGTGGAGGAGTAGTCCTGGGTTGTCTGGTGGATGTTCTGTGGTACCCTCTCTTATTATTCAAAAAAGCGACATTCGAATATCGTCATACGCTACGACCCGTCCTCTTGCGACCACTACTTGCCGTGAATGTGAGGTTTTCGTGTGCCTCATGGAGGAGCGTCTTTATTGACAAACCATAAGGACATGCACCTGCGCAGGATTCGTCTTCACAGGAGCGGCAGTCCCCGGCTTTGTTCCTGAGCATGGCATAAGACTCCATTGCTGTTTTTTCCATCCCGTAATCCCTGAAATACATCCCGTAGCGGAATGTCGTCGCGATTTCCACGCCCGCGGGG
>JBFGJU010000215.1:0-3567 GCA_041577035.1 Thermodesulfovibrionales bacterium
CGTATTGTTTCAAGCTCAGCCTGCGCCTTCTTCAGCGGTTCATCAACTTCATGAATGCGTTTCGGTACCCTTTCAATAAACCTTTGCTTAAAAAGAATTTGCGAATCGGTATCCTGTAATGCAATGAGATGTTTCAGGTGGTCATTCACTCAGCCTCTCCTATAATGGTGGGCCCACCAGGACTCGAACCTGGGACCAACCGGTTATGAGCCGGTAGCTCTACCAGCTGAGCTATGGGCCCTCATGCAACATAAAAAAATAGTGGCACATAATTCATCGAGGTTCTTTTTATGACAAGCTGCTAATATAAAACGGACCTTGCATTAAGTCAAGCCTTTTCAAGGAATTCCCTCAGCCACTTGCTTCGGGAGGGATGCCGCAACTTTCTGATAGCCTTGACTTCGATCTGTCGTATTCTTTCGCGGGTGACGTCAAATTCAAGCCCAACTTCCTCAAGGGTATGCGGCATGTCTTCGTCAATGCCAAATCTCTTTTTAATAATATTCTGTTCTTTCTGACTTAAAGAGGATAACGAGCGAGTTATATTTCTCTTCATGTCATCCTGAATAGCGATATCAAGAGGCGACATCGTTGCCTTATCTTCAATAAAATCTCTCAGGTGACTGTCTTCCTCTTCTCCTATGGGTGTCTCAAGCGAAATCGGTTCCTTGGATATTTTCTGCATTGCCTTCACTTTTTCTGCCTGCAACCCTAATCTGCCTGCAATCTCTTCAGTCGCAGGCTCCCGCCCCTTTTCCTGAACAAGTTCTCGCGTCACTTTTGTTAACCTGTTGATTGATTCGACCATATGAACAGGAATTCTGATCGTCCTCGATTGGTCTGCAAGGGCTCTCGTAATAGCCTGTCTGATCCACCACGTAGCATAGGTACTGAATTTATATCCCCTCCGGTATTCAAATTTCTCCACTGCCCTCATGAGTCCTATGTTCCCCTCCTGTATAAGATCAGAAAATCCCAGCCCTCTCCCCAGATATCTTTTAGCAATGCTTATAACAAGCCGAAGATTTGCTTCAATCAGGGCTCCTTTTGCCTCATTGGTTTCCCGTTCGCTCGATATAAGAATCCTGTGCGCTTTTTTCATCTCCTCATAAGGCATGCCAAACAGGGCCTCTTTTTTTTCAATCTCTTTTTTAATTGACCTGCATTCCCCAAAGATCGATTTTAGTTCTGCAATGACCGCCTTATTTTTAATTTTTTTGGGTATCCGGCCACCCTTTAGGTTTTCGATATCAACACCAAGCAGTGTTGCCTTTCTTCTGGTAGACAGGATTTTTCGATTGAGTGCATCGATCTGGGCCATCGCTTTATTCAGCTCCTGAGAAAAAGCGAGAATAACATCATCTCTCAGTTTGAGATCAATGATTTTTGCAAGAATTTTATCTCTATTTACTTTCAGAGATTGAAGAACCTTTTTCTGTGATCCGGCAGCCGACGTTTTCAGTTTCTTCAGGAGCAGTTTTCTCCTTTGATGAAGGGACTTAATCGCCTGCGTAATCTGATAAAACCGTCTGCGTTCCTGCATAAGACTTTCATCATCGTCATCGTCTCCGTTTATGATGATATTCTCCAGGGGAGCTTCACCCATTTCTATCAGTTTTCCGAGCGCGATAATCTTTTTCAGCGCAAAAGGAATTGAGAAAATAACCCGCGCCGTCTTTTCTTTTCCCTGTTCTATCTTTCGTGCAATCTCGATCTCACCGTTCTTGGTAAGGAGGGGTACTCCGCCCATTTCCCGTAAATAGATTTTAATAGGGTCATCCTTCCCCTGAATCAGGATTTCTTCATTCTCTTCTTCTTTTTCGACGAGCTCGTTTTCCCCTTCCTGAAGATTGAATTCATTCTCTTCCTGAAAATCATCAAAATGGTCAAAATATTCCTTCATAGGTACCCGCGTGCTACGCTTTTTTCCTTTCCCGTAATAATGAATGTATCTGTTGCAGGTCTCCGGATTTTTTTGCGCGATGAAACCGTTCATCAAATTTTCTCTTTTCAATGCTTCCCAGACAATCTTCGACAATCCGGTCAACCTGATCAAAATCAAAACCGGGATTCATAGAAAGTTCATCAAATAATTTCTTTTCTTTGTCATCGGCCTTATGAAGTATTTCAGAGATATCAGCCTTATTTTCCCGTGCAGCGATGTTATGAAATAATGACGCTACCGTTTTATCCCGAAGATCATTCAATTCCAAATGGGAAAGGACCTGATCCGCTTTTTCAGGAAAAGCCAGGACAACACTCAGGAGAAGGTGCTCCTCTGTGCTTATCTTTCCGCGAACGGGACTCGCAGGCCCGGGGTTATTCTTTCCTGCTCTGCTTTTTAATTTTTTGAACTTCTCCCTGATCAGTGATTCACTGATTCTGGTTTTCCCTGAAAGCTCGATAAGCATCTGATCTGCCATAAAGGAATCAGTGTTTTCAGATATGAGCGCTACAGCACCATGAACCTTATCCGTTTCATCACCTTTGGTTACCCGCAGTATAAAATCAATCATGCTCACGGACGTATCGAGTAATCCATCGAATGCCGTATTTCCATACTTCTCAAGGTAGCTATCAGGGTCTTCGTTTTCCGGCAACAGGAGAACCTTCGCCTTCAAATTATTCTGACAGAAAAGCGGCAATGCTCTCTGAGCAGCAGCTATACCGGCAGCGTCACCATCAAATACGACGACAACATTAACCGCACTGGTCAGGGGCTTCAATTTTTTGAGAGACTCGGAGGTTAACGCAGTTCCGAGTGGTGCAATGGCATTGTCATAGCCGTGCTGATTGCAGATAATTACGTCCATATAGCCTTCTACAATCATAACAAAGCCTTTGCGTCTTATTCCTTCCCTGGCCGCATGAAGTCCATAGAGAATTTCGGACTTTCTGAAAATTGCTGTCTCTGGTGAATTTATATACTTTGGCATCGAATCGTCAAGTGCCTTTCCTCCAAATGCGCAGACCGTGCCATTCGCAGTCATAATAGGGAATATGAGTCTTTCCCTGAACATGTCATAGTATCCTTTTTTTCCCTGAACGACAAGACCGGCTTCCTTCATAATCTCATCACGATAACCCGACCTTCTGAGAAAGCTCAAAAGGTTATCCCATCCCGGCGGTGCATAGCCAAGGTGAAACAACTCAACAGACTCAGCAGTGATTCCTCGTGATGTAAGAAATCTGGACGCCGTCCCTGAGCTCTGTATCTTCTCCCGGTAAAACTGGGAAGCCTTACGAATTACTTCTCTCAGCTGTTCATTCTTCTCTGAGGATGCGCCCCTGTTCGTCCGTACCGGTATCGTTATGCCCGCCCGTTTTGCAAGCACGTCCAAAGCTTCTTTAAAGGAATACTTTTCATACTCTGTTATAAACTGTATAACATCACCCCCGATACCGCATCCGAAACAATGAAATCTCTGCCGGGAAGGACTGACTGTAAACGAAGGCGTTTTTTCTGTATGAAAGGGGCAGAGACCTTTCCAGTTCTGTCCCGCCTTCTTCAGGTGCACATAATCTGAAATAACGTCAACGATATCTATCTTTGACTTTATATCGTCA
>JBFGJU010000216.1:0-3549 GCA_041577035.1 Thermodesulfovibrionales bacterium
ACGGCTGAAAATGCCTATCAACAGCCGATGCGCATATATCCTGCAGTGCATTATACCATGGGAGGGTTATGGGTCGATTATAACCTGGAAAGTAATATTCCCGGCCTCTTTGTCCTCGGGGAGGCCAATTTTTCCGATCACGGGGCCAACCGCCTCGGCGCAAGCGCGCTCATGCAGGGACTTGCAGACGGTTATTACGTCATTTCATATACCATAGCGCACCATCTCGCACAGACAGCTCCGGGCGCAATCACTCCGGATCATTCCGAATTCACGAAATCCAGGGAGCATATCGAATCGCTTGTGAAAAAGCTGCTCTCAATCAATGGCAGGAAAACAGCAAATGATTTTCATCGGGAGCTTGGCAGGATTATGTGGGACAACGTGGGAATGACCCGCAGCGAGGAAAGTCTGAAAAAGGCATTGAAACTTATTCCTGAGCTGCGATCTGAATTCTGGGAGAATGTGAAGATTCCCGGAAGCGGTTCAGAGCTGAATCAGCAACTGGAAAAGGCAGGACGGGTTGCTGATTTTCTCGAGTTTGGAGAGCTTATGGCACGCGATGCCCTCCATAGAAATGAGTCATGCGGAGGGCATTTTCGCGCGGAATATCAGATGCCTGACGGTGAAGCACAACGTGATGATGAGAACTTCTCTTATGTCGCTGCATGGAGATTCACCGGTGTAGACACCGAACCAGAGCTCCATAAGGAACCGCTCACCTTCGAAAATGTGCAGCCATCTGTAAGGAGCTATAAATAATGAACCTCACGCTTTATGTGTGGCGGCAAAAAAATGCTGACGAGACAGGAAGGCTTGAGCAGTATGAAGCTCGCAACATAAGCCAGGAAATGTCCTTTCTTGAAATGCTCGATGTGGTTAACGAGGATTTGATTAAGAAAGCGAAAGAGCCGATTGCCTTTGACCATGACTGCCGCGAAGGAATCTGCGGCTCGTGTTCGCAGGTTATCAACGGTGTACCGCATGGGCCGGAAGAGAAGACCTCTGTTTGTCAGCTTCATATGAGGCATTTTAAAGATGGTGATTCCTTATATGTAGAACCCTGGCGTGCCCGTGCATTCCCGGTTATCAAGGATCTGGTAGTAGATCGCAGCGCCCTTGACAGGATTATCCAGGCGGGGGGATACATTTCAGCTCACACCGGCGGCATGCTGGATGCCAACAGCATTCTCATACCAAAAGCAGATGCTGAAGCAGCTATGGATGCAGCAGAATGTATCGGTTGTGGGGCGTGTGTGGCAGCATGTCCGAACGGCTCTGCAATGCTCTTTGCCGCTGCAAAGGTTACTCATCTTGCCATGCTGCCACAAGGACAGGTTGAAGCAGCACGGCGTGTCTGTGTTATGACTGAAGAAATGATGAAACAGGGCTTTGGCAACTGCACAAACCATTATGAATGCCAGGCTGCCTGCCCGAAAGGCATTAAAGTATCGTTCATCGCCAAACTGAACAGGGAATTTATCAAGGCATTCGGCCGCTTCACAAAAATGAGCAGTAGTGGGGACAGGATGGCCGATACATCGTCCAGTGAATGACCAGAAGATAACAACGCGGCAGGACTAAAAAAATAGGTTGCAGTATCAGCTGATACGCGGTAAACTCAAATATAATAACCTTCATGCACAACCAGATTATTGTGATTTCTTATTAATATTAGGAGGTTACAATGATTATTTCACTACGCCATAGATCCGGTTTGTCGTACATATAAACTCATTTGTACAGGGTGCGCTGTTTTTTGGGGGATGATTTATGAAATATCGGTTATGGTTTTACCTCTTTTTAGCGACACTTGCCGTAGCCATCAGCCTGTTCCCCGCTCAACATATCGCCTCAGAATCTGATCCTGTTCTCATAGGAGTTCTTCATTCAGAGAAGTACACGTATGCAACCATGATGAGAAATTCACACGATATGGCCCTTGAGGTCATTAATAACAGCGGGGGCATACAGGGCAGACCTTTAAAGCTCGTATATGCTGACGATCGGGGAGAAAGGAAAGCCGGAGAAAAGGCTGTTAAAGAACTGGCCAGGAATAGCGGGGCTGTTATGCTTGTCGGCGGTTATCAAAGCAGCAATACCGTGTACACAGCCGGGATGGCTGATAAACTGGATATGCCCTTTTTGATAAACACTGCTGCGGACGACAGGATCACGCAGAGAAAATGGAAAAATGTATACAGGATGAATCCGCCTTCTCAAGAATATGCAAAGGGGGTAGAAGATCTGTTGCTGAAAAAAATAAAGCCGTCATCCATGGCTATCATATACGAAAACAGCCCTTATGGAACCGGCGGGGCGTTGCGGATGATGTGGTTCTGCCGAGAGAATGACATCGCTATACGCAAGATTATCCCCTATCATAAGGAACGGGCAAGTCCAGAGTATTTCCATAAACTACTGGGACCTGTTCAGGAAGCCCCACCAGATGTGATCTACATGGTTTCTTACCTAAAGGATGCTGTAATACTGGTTAGAAAGATCCGTGAATTACCTATAAACTCACTGCTTATCGGGGGTGCAGGAGGATTCACCTCCATTAAATTCATCGAAAATACCGGGGAAGGAGCCAATACTGTTTTAACGGCAACGCTCTGGTCTCCTCAAGTCCACTATCCCGGAACAAAAGAATACTATAGCGGGTATAGAAAGAAGTATAACTCAGCGCCTGATTATCATGGAGCAGAGGCCTATTCAGCACTTCTTGTTGCAGCGGATGTTTTAAATCGGGCTGTTTCTTTCAGCCCTGAAGACATACGGACTGCATTAGACAAAACCGACCTCGTAACACCTTTTGGTCCGGTGAAATTCAAATCATATGGAATATTCGAGCGGCAGAACAGCCTGCCGACCATAGTTCTTCAGGTGTTTAAGGATACATTTGAGACTGTCTGGCCAGAGGACATTGCCACGTCATCATTTATTCCACCGCCAGAATGGCGAAAAACAGAAAAGAAGACTAAGAATTAATTCTTGAATAATATTCTGCGCTGCGGTATTGTGAATAAGGGGATTGCAATAATACCTCATTTATTAATATAATTTATTTGTAAGTAAAATTTACTAATAGATCGCTCAGAATGTATCTTTTTTATTCTGAGACACTCAACAGAGCCGCATTATAGTCAGGGGGAAGAACGACACTGATAGATGTACGGGGCTGAGAGCTATAATCAAAAAAGAATCAATTAATCCTGAATGCATGCAAGTCTCTGGTCCCGCACAACAAGATCATGCAACACGAATGTCAAAACATCTCTTTTTTTGAGAGATTAAACCTATGGACAGTTTGAAAGGAGGTGTAAAAGAGGGAGGACAGCACCGTATCAGGTTGAGGAGTAGCCATTGATTTCTACAATGTTCCGGCTGCTCAATACTAAAATGATCACAACCGTGAAGGAGGTTACAAGCATGAAAAACAAGATTTATGCTGTTATGATAGTTGCCTGTGTGGCTCTGATTATGACCCTTGCATTATCCGGGGATGTCGTGGCCAAGCACAGGTATGTGTTTGGCGGCGGGCCTGCT
>JBFGJU010000217.1:0-3541 GCA_041577035.1 Thermodesulfovibrionales bacterium
CCTTGTACCTTAGCATCGTCCTTTCCTCCTTTCTCTCTCTCTTGATTCCAGCATACCGCATATCTCTCTCTGAAACAATTGGAAGAACTTCCTACTTCGACCGAATTCTGTTCGTAAAGAGGATAAAAAAACAGCGGATGTGACCAGTATTATGGAAAATACCGGAAATCAGCCCTTCAGGACTTCAAGCCCCTGCAGGGCACGCTTGTTCGAGGCATCATGTTTCAGAGCCTTTTCAAAGCTGTTTTTCGCTCTTGTTTTAAATCCCAGTTTGAGATAGATATGACCAAGATCAGCGGTGTATACGGCGTTTGATGGCTCAAGATCGAGGGCCTTTCTTAGTGACTGTTCAGCGTCCTTCAACCGCTTATTTTTAAAAAGAGCGATTCCGTAAAAATAATGATATTCTGGTATGGCATTATCCAGATATGCAGCCTGTCCGAGCAAGGTAACTGCCTGTTCAATATTCTGGTTCTCAAGATGATCCCGTCCTTCATTAAACTTCATACGTGCTGTTTTTTTCTGGTCAGGGAGCTCTGGTTCTTCAGTTTGATCCGAAACACCGGACAGGGTAATTGAACCCTGACGCGACAGAACATTATACGCTTCACTGATATAGGCAAATATTACGTTTAATTTATGTTTTATGCTATCGGACTGAAAATGCAGATGCCGGTCAGGGTGATATTCCTTTGCAGCCTTATAGTAAGCCTTTTTTATCTCATCAAGTGAGGCATTCTTCTGAAGACCCATAATACCATGGTACCCGAGTCTAACATGATCACGGTAGAGTGTTTCGATCTTTGCAACAAAGGCTTCAGTGTCCTGCGGCTCTGGCTTCTCGAGTATCTCCTCTCTGAGCAGATCCGCGTCAACGGTCCTCCGGTCATCGAGATTTAAGAGACGGGTATTGTAAAGAGCAAACAGCGTCTTCAGTGTTTCTGTTTCGTTGAAGGGAGATGCAGCGATAATGTTCTTTATGGTCTTTGTACCGTCAACCAGGCTGAGAAGTTTCCGTTCGTCATCTTCCAGTGAGATATCCTGAAAGAGAGCAATAGGGATAGATGAAAAATTAAATACCGCATCAAGAGAAGGCATATTCTGTTTAATGAAGTCAATATCATCTATTGACTTAATACCTCGATAAATGAGGTTGCCGGTACTTAACTTCAGCGTTATTACCTCTTCACGAGGGTCTGATTCTTCTTTGAAAATAACGTTACCACTTTCGAGTCCGAACAGGTCCTGAATAATCTTCTCAACCTGGAAACGAACAGCCCAGACCAGGTCAGGCGGTGACAGATGCCCCAGCTCGACAAGGGCTGTCCCAAAACGTTTTCCTGATGCCTTCATTAATTCAGTTGCTTCATCATACTGCTCAGGGCTTATTTTTCCGATATCCCGAAGCATATCAGCCATGCGTTCCTGTTCCTGGTTTGAAGAAGAGAATATGACATCACCCTGCTTAACAAATATATTCTTGGTATATGGCCCTGTCGAGATCTGCAGGATGCCGGTCTTTCCCAGTCTCTGAAGCCCGATCAGAAAATCCGGAAGCGGATACCTCGGGATTGTTCCCTTGAGTGGCCCTGATTTCTGGAGCCCGATCCTTTTACCGGAAAACATCTCCTGTAACCAGGCTATCTTGGCTTTTGTCTCAACCTTTAGCTCATTAATGATAAGATCGAATTCTTCAGGAATGTTTTCAGGAAATTCACGGACGATGAGGCCAACGCCGGAAACAGAAAAATCTGTCAGCTTGGCCCTGATCTTTTTGCCCGCGATAATGAGTTCTGTATCAAGGTCAATCGAATGACGGGGGAAAATCCGTTTGTCTGCACTATGCGCTCGAGACATGATACATAATAGCAAGTATAAGCGCCAACGTCAATTATGAAGAGCCGGTCGTTATCGCGGAGAAAACGGCATACATCTTATTTCCACGGGTTACTACCTTTTTGCTCGACACAGGGAAAATGGCTTGATGAAACGGATGTCTATTCCTCAGGAATGCTGAGCCTTATTACTTCTCCGGGTTGTCCGAGAGAGCCAAGGTCGTCACCGTCAAGCAGTAATCTTATACCGCCGGCATTCCCTATCTTGAGCACGGTTTTTCCAGAAAACGACACTCTTTTCGATTGACCCGGCTGAAACAGTAGTTCACGGGCATTGTGTGCCCCCGCGTGAATACGGACCCAGGTGACGTCTGTTGCACGTATTTCCAGTACATGATCATGGCTTTCTTTTGGTGTCTGCTGCTGATCTGATTGAATCTCCGGCGTGCTGTTTATTTCTTGCTGCATAACTGCGGGAATTCTAGGAATCAGGAGCTTTTCCTGTGTGGTGTGCTCATCACTCTCTATCAAATGTTCTGCTGAGTCAGTTATTTCTCCTTCAGTGCGGATGTCGGCAGGAAGCGAACTGTCTTTCATCCCGGGGTCATCATGGAAGACCGGTTTGTTCAGAAATGGGAGTTCTCCTGACGAAGAAAAAAATATGATCAGAAAAAGCGCTGTTACCAGAACCACCGGGATAAGGACATAGCGCCATGTTCTTTTTTTCTCGATAAGGGCGAAGGGAACGATTGAAGGGGCCTTCGGCCGTGAAAGATGTTCTGAAAAATATTCAATGATCGGCTCCGGTTCAATGTCAAGATAATCCGCATACGTCCGGATATAGCCGATAGCATAAACAGCGACGGGGAGTTTATCGACAGCATCCTGTTCAATTGCCTGCAAATACTCCAGCTTGATTCTTAAAACGTTAGCAATTTCTTTCAGATCAAGTTGTAAAGCTTCACGCCTTTCTTTTAACTGCTCTCCCGTCATCGATACCCCCTATTCGATGAATGCTATACGGTAGCATAAAGTATTATCTGTTATCAAAGGATGTTTTTGCCGGGCTGACAGACATTGGGGCGGACACGAGTAGTAAACTTTTATGATAATATAGGTTTACAATGGAACGGATCGTCATAACCGGTATAGGCGCGGTTACCCCGATAGGCAATACCTTTATTGAGTCATGGAATGCGGTGACAGACGGGGTATCAGGTATACGGACGGTGACGGCATGTGATGCCGAGGATCTCCCATGGAACGTTGCCGGAGAACCACAGGCTTTGAATGAACACACGTTCCTTTCTGAAAGGGAGATCCGTATTCTCGACCCCTTTGTTCGCTATGCAGTAGCAGCCTCTGTTATGGCTGCTCAGGATGCAGGACTTATGGACCTTTGGGAAGGGAAAAAGGAGCGGATTTCACAGAAGGAATTCGGTGACTATGTTTCAGAAGGTGCTGTGATTATTGGTTCAAGCCGTGGCGGGATCAGAACCATAGAAAAAGCCCTTACGCACGAAAGAAAAAACCAAAACAAAGCTGGGTGGTTTGGAGTGTCACCATTTATCATGCCCGCAACGACAGTTGGCATGGCATCATCATATGTTGCCCAAAGGCTGAACATGAGGGGATACTGCCTGGGGATTTCAAATGCCTGCTCTTCAGGAGCCAATGCAGTAGGAGAGGCATATCGGCTGCTGCGA
>JBFGJU010000218.1:0-3514 GCA_041577035.1 Thermodesulfovibrionales bacterium
ATAGTTCTTATGTCTGGCCAATTCCTTTTTTAATTTTTTGGCAATATCCAGAACGACATCTTTTTCGAGGAGCTTTTTGGGCCCGATTGCCCCGGGATCTTTTCCGCCATGCCCCGCATCGATCACGATCCGCTTTTTCGAAGAAAAGACCGTTGGTCCGAAGACATCAACAACAATCCTGGACGGCTCATCAAGCAGGAATATTTTGTAATACTTTATCGTATTGAGGTCAAGAACAACCCTGACGGTATTTTCATCGAACTGACCTGCCCGAACCCCCTTGAGCATTCTGTTTTCAACGGTTATATCCTTGTTGATCTCTTCATCTATTCTGCTGAACAGAATATCGAGGTACAGTCGCTCGGGGTCTTCAAGTCGTTTTTCAATATATTCCGCTTCTTCAGAAACATTGATGACTATTCTCGTATAATCGTCATACGACCAGAATCGAATATCATTGACAACGACAAGATCAGCAGCCGATGAAAGAACCGGTGTAAAGAGAAAGATTATCAAAAAAAGTGAAAAGAGATTCCTGTTCAACAGATTCACTTTTTCATGTAATCTCAATAGGCGCCTCCCAGAGAGCCAATGGACTCAATCGATAGCCTGAACAGCCTTTATTTCGGGGATCTCCTTTTTTATTGTTGTTTCAACCCAGTTTTTCATGGTGAGCGTTGACATCGGGCATGTTCCGCAGGCACCTGTGAGCTTTACATATACCGTATTATCTTTTACATCAACGAGTTCGATGTCACCACCTTCTGACTTCAGGCCTGTTCTCACCTTTTCCAGAACCTCTTCAATCTTTCCCCTTAAACTATCGTGTTCCATATTTATAACATAATAGTAAAAAAGCGCATATTATTCAAGTATATTATGATGTTTCGACATCTTTGTCATTGCAGACAATAAATTTATTTGTTGTTTCATAATTACGAAATTATCCTGTTCCTATGCTATACTCCACGCATCTTCTCTCAAAAAAGGAGGATTCCCTTTGGAACAGAAAAAATTTGTCTTCATTCTGACACATTCTTTTGACAGGCCTGATATGGCTGCAGGCGCCTTTCAGTTAGCCACGAATATGAAGGTATTTGATATTGATCTTGATTTCTTCCTTATGAATGAAGGAGTGATGCTCGCTCAGAAAGGTTTTGCAGAGACTATGGCAGGACAGAAGAAAAACGGGTTTTCGCCAGTGCACGAATTACTCTATACCCTCATGGAAGATTTTAAAGTAAATTTCTATGTCTGCGCATCATGTGTAAAGCCATACGGGCTCGATACCACGGAAATGATCAGCCGTGCATCAGTCAAACCAGGATCATTTCTTGCAGAAATGCTGCTTGAAAGACAGAGTCTCACTTTCTGATCTCGCCTAGCCGGTACCATGAACCGCAGCTAAGATTTTCAGAACATAATGAGAATTCTAAATTCCGTTTTCATCGCGGAATCCGATCTTCCCCCGCAGCCTGATGCTGCCTTTAAAAAAAGAGTTGCAAGTTATCCAGATCTGTCCTATGATTTTAATAACGGGTTTTCGGTAAAACTGACTTTTATTAAGGGGGTAGCTATATGGAGCAGATGATTAATGAAATCATGACGTATGTCCCGAGTCTTCTTGGAGCGCTTGCGATCCTTATTCTGGGATGGCTGATTGCCCTGGTCGTCTCGAAAATTATCCAGACGCTTCTGCATAAAACAACGCTCGACGACCGGGTGGCAAAGATGATCGCCGGCGAGGAAAAGGCAAAGAAAATAGAGATAGAAAAAGGGATTGCCAAGGGAGTTTTTTATCTCATCATGCTCTTTGTTATTGTTGCTTTTTTTCAGACACTTGGTATCACGCTCATAACTGAACCGCTTAATCGTTTATTGAACCAGCTTTTCGAATTTGCGCCAAAACTGCTCGGTGCCGGCGTACTCCTGCTTGTCGCATGGGTGCTTGCTACGGTACTGCGGCAGGTGGTCTCACGGGCTTTGGGAGCCACAAAACTCGATGAACGGCTCGGCAAGGAAGCGGGGGTGGAAGAAGAAAAGAAGATGCCGCTCACAAAATCACTCGGAGACGCGATCTTCTGGCTTGTCTTGCTGCTTTTCCTTCCCGGCATACTCGGCGCACTCGGTATGACGGACCTCCTTACGCCTATTCAGAATATGCTGAACAAGGTACTTGAGTTCCTTCCGAACATCCTGACAGCGGGAATCATCTTTGTTGTCGGATGGTTTATTGCGAGAATTGTTCAGCGAATTGTAACGAGCCTTCTTTCAGCCGCTGGTATTGAAAAACTCGGTGAAAAGGCAGGCTTAACAAAGGTGGTTGGCGATAAGGGAATTTCAGACCTTATTGGTATGATTGTGTATATATTAATTCTGATTCCGGTTCTTACTGCTTCACTCAATGCCCTGGCACTTGATGCCATAACACAACCTGCCAGCAACATGCTGAACATGATATTCGGTTCACTGCCGCTCATCTTTACCGCAACGTTAGTACTGGTAATAGCTTATATCGTCGGTCGCGTAATATCCGGACTCGTCAGTAATATACTCTCCGGCATCGGCTTTGACAATGTATTTGTTTTGCTCGGTTTACAGAAAGAAACCCCTGCTGAAGGCACTCAGACGCCATCGGCAATTGCAGGATCTCTGGTGCTCATTCTTACCATGTTCTTTGCCACGGTGGAAGCATCACGTCTGCTCGGTTTTGACACCCTGTCTGAGCTCGTTTCCCAGTTTATGGTCTTTGCAGGTCATATTATCCTGGGACTCGTCATCTTCGGCATTGGACTCTATATCGCAAATCTTGTTTCCCAGAAAGTTATCGGCTCCGGAAGCTCACAGGCAGGCCTTCTCGCGCTGGCTGCCAAGGTTTCTATTATGGTGCTTGCCGGTGCAATGGCCCTGCGGCAGATGGGGCTGGCAAATGAAATAATCAGTCTCGCGTTTGGTCTTCTCTTCGGCGCTGTTGCGGTAGCGGTTGCGATAGCCTTCGGTATAGGAGGACGTGAAATCGCAGCCCATAAACTTGAGGAATGGACGCACACGAAAAAAACAAAACAGCCGTAAGAAGGCCCGGTCAGGAGAGAAGGGACCATAAGTTTCCCTCTCTCCTGATCCCGTCATGAACAAGACGGTCTATACGGCATCAGGATGATTGCGCGAGTCTTGTGTAATTCACGCCCCGGTCAATACCCTCTATACGGAACAGACTGTCTCCTGCAATAAGGTCTTTCAGTCTCGCAGAATCAATATGGTTATAAAAGACCGGCTTTACCAGGGTATCGTCGTCAATAAAACCAACAAGGTATTTTCGTAATGCAGAATCATTCATAATAATACCTGTTATCGGGAGAATTTTATAGAGTCTGATAGAGGTATTAACGTTCACCCGTTCCGGTTGTAATCTCCGGAAAAAATCAAACCACTGTATGATATCATCCTCGCTCTCGTACGGAAACCCGGTGAGAAAATCAATTGATATCTTAATTCCGCATGATTGTGATATAAA
>JBFGJU010000219.1:0-3503 GCA_041577035.1 Thermodesulfovibrionales bacterium
CTTGATCTCACCGAGGTTGATTGTTCTGAACATATCCCCGACCTGTATGCCATCATCGCTGCCCTTGTCAATGTAAATGACGTCCAGGGCACTGTTAAATTCGCGCAGGAGTGTTGTTGCCACGACATATCCTTCAATATCAGGTTTTCTGGGTGATTCTTCTGCCACTGGCGGATTGATCTCATAGTATGGATCAAGATGATCTCCCATACCGATAGGATTAAACGAGTGGGTTATTTCAGCAATGGTTTCACCCAGATCAAAATCCTTTATCTTTGCTACCCCGAGAATCTCGATCACATAGCCCAATCGTCTCCTGGTTTTCGGATGTGTTGCAACCTGTCCGCCCCTCAAAATGTAAAACGTATCACCGATGTCAACAGAGTCCCTCGTCTGAACAAATACGAGATCACCATTTCCAAGGAGCGTCTTCCCTTCAGGGGAGCCCGAAATGGTTCCGTGACTGGGAATGCTGTCAGAAATATAGCCGCTTGCTATGAGTAGATTTTTACTGACCAGATAAGACGGCTTGCGCTCTGCCGGTTGTACCGTCTGTTTCGGCATTATCTCTACAACCGCTTTTCGGGGCGGCTCTGTGGGAGTTTCAAATTCCCGCAAAACATAGAGAGGAATCCTGATCTTCTGCCCGGGGAATATCAGATCCGGGTTCGCTATCTCAGGATTTTCCTTCCATACCTTGGGCCAAAGAAAAAAATCATTCAACTCCTGACTGGATATGTCCCACAGGGTATCTCCTTCTGATACGGTATATTCCTTTATATCATCCATCTGTGAGATGGCGAATGCTGGTAATAAGAAGAGGACAAGCATAATACATATAATGATTCTCTTATGTGACATAATGAGTCTCCTTTACCTATATCTTATACACTATAAAAAATAACCGAGATCATCGAAACTGTCAAGCTAATTCTCACGCTCATTTGACATAAAAGACGTTAAAAATCGATAATTTAGTATGAAAAGATATAATGCCTTCGGTCCCTACATGCGGAAAGAATTTGGTTTAACGGTTTACAAAGTTAATGTGGATGCGGGTTTTACTTGTCCGAACCGGGACGGCACTCTTGGTGTTTCAGGATGCAATTATTGCAACAACAAGAGCTTCAGACCAAGCTCCTGCGACCCTGATATATCGATCAGTGATCAGATACGCACAGGCATTTCGCACATTAGAAAGCGGTATCGGGCAGAAAGATTTCTTGTTTATTTTCAGCCATATACGAATACTTATGCCCCTGTTGAGCGGCTCGAAACCCTGTACCGTGAAGCATTGCAGGCACCGTCAGTAGTTGGTCTGGCTATTGGAACACGGCCTGATGCCATTGACGAAGCAAAAATTCAGCTGATAGAGTCACTCGCGTCTGAAAAATTCATGCTTATAGAATATGGCCTGCAATCGATCTATGACAAAAGTCTTGACTGGATAAACCGGGGACATGATTATCAGACGTATCTGCGTGCGTTGGATATGACCAGGAATAGGGGTATTTTTATCGGAGCGCACATTATTGTGGGTATACCGACTGAAACGCGTGAAGAAATGCTTGCCATGACTGAAGCATTATCAGTCCATGGGATAGATTTTTTGAAGGTACATCAGTTACAGGTTGTCAAAGATACCCCTTTGGCAGCGCTCTACCAAAAAACTCCTTTTCATACGTTTCAGTACGAAGAATACCTTGATTTCATCGGCGCTTTTATAGAGCGTATTTCTCCGAATATCGTGTTCCAGCGGCTCTTTGCTACTGCGCCTGATGATATTCTGATTGCACCACACTGGGGAAAACACCGGCAGCAGATTCTGAGAGATATCGAAAAACAGCTGGAAAGCCGTGATACCTATCAGGGCAGGAAATATACATCACAGCCTGTTCGAGGGTAAGCTGGTTTTATAATTTCTATTTACACATTTTACGCTCGGCATACTTCCTGTTTTTTCTACTCTTCTGACAAATGCCTCAACGCCTTTTTTAGAGTTTTTTTAATCCCCTTTGAAAAGCCCCGGTATGCGACAGAGCCTGCCTGCCGGCAGGCAAGGACGAAGGCATAAAGCCCCGAAGTATGGATTGGTTAAGAACAAAATTACCTATATAACTGTATAGATAACATTATACATGAGTAAGTCAATGAGTTTTATTTCCTGAACACTATCAGTTCCTGCAAAGTTTTTCTTTTCACCTTCTTCGGTTTTTCACCCGGATGCCCCAGCGCGATAACCGCCATTAACTCAAGGGCATCACCAAGGCCGAGGATTTTTCTTAGCTCTTGATCGCTCTTGATAATCTCTCCAAGCCATACCCCGCCGAGATTGAGTGAGTGAATTTCAAGCAGCATGTTCTGAAGACAGGCACCAACAGCCTGCGCGTCTTTGATCCGGTGATAACTTACTTCACTATCGAGAAAAACAGCGATCAGGACTTTTGCCTCTTTCACAATCAAAGAATAACGGGTAAGTTCTGAAATTTCCGTGATGAGTGAAGCATCCGTTACAAGGGCAAACCGCCAGGGTTGATTATTGAGCCCGGAAGGTGCCCATCTCCCGGCTTCAAGAATTTTATTCACGACTTCTTCCGGCACAGGCTCGTCTGTAAACCGTCTGATGCTTCTCCGGTTCTTGATAATATCCATGATGTCCAAAATGATCTCCTTCTGCTACAATAAAGTGCGTTCACTGATATTTTAGAAAACTAGAGAAAAGAAAAGCGAGAAAATCATTCGCAGTACGATTCCAAAGTAGAACCATGAAATCAAAAGCGGTCATAGCTGTAATAGGAGGAAGAAAAGTGGAAAAGAGGCTTCTTCATGAAGCTCAGGAAGTCGGCCGCCTTATTGCGAATCATGATGCCATTCTTGTGAGCGGAGGCTTGGGCGGTGTCATGGAAGCTGCTTCCAAAGGAGCGAAAGCAGAGGGTGGCATTACACTCGGCATACTGCCTCACGAACACAAACGGGAGATGAATGAATACATTGATGTGCCGGTCGCGACTGGACTGGGTATTGGGCGGAATGTTATCATTGCGCGGACCGCAGATGCCCTGATCGCTGTTGGCGGTGAGTACGGCACACTCTCAGAGATTGCCTTTGCACTCCAGATGAAAAAACCTGTTGTTGGTATAAAAACATGGGATATAAAAGGGATCATTCCTGCTGAAAACGCACAAGATGCTGTCAAAAAAGTGTTTGAAATATTAGAGCGATAATATTATTAGTTTTCTGACTTCTGATTTCTGCTTTCTGACTTCAGTTGCGCCCCCTTAGCTCAGCAGGATAGAGCACAGGTTTCCTAAACCTGGTGTCGCAGGTTCGAGCCCTGCAGGGGGCGCCATAAAACAGTATTCAGAAGTCAGAGATCAGAACTCAGAATAGAGACAAAGAAAAGAAGAGTCCTCTTCATGCATCAAGCTGCAGGCACGTCCGAATACCCGCCTGCCAAAGTCTTGTACAGCGAACAGGTCGAAACGCGAAACCTGACTGCACTC
>JBFGJU010000220.1:0-3499 GCA_041577035.1 Thermodesulfovibrionales bacterium
ACTTATAGTTCCTGACAGTAAAAGAATTATAAATATACGCATGAACGGGATATGCCTGGAAACCAGACAGCGGCTCACAAAAAATACAGCATACTCAATCAGGATATCTCTAAATAATGAAGAGGAAGAAATGTTACTCACTGGATTTGTCGTCTGGTCTACTTTTAAAGAAATTGATGCTGAACAAAAAAATGGAGCAGCCTATAACCAGTCAGGCTTACGATTTGTTGAGATGAACGATAGCTCAAAAGATTTATTGAAGAAATATTTGACCGATCTCCAAAAAGGCAATTTCGCTATTTCACTATTTCAATAACGTGTACTTAACCTTGCCACTCCATATGTGCTCCTGTATAATTACCTAAATGCTAAGGATAAAGGGTATTATCTGGATGTGTGCACTATTGTCACTCATCATGACAGGAGGCTGTGCCGGGGTGTCAGAAAAGGCAAAGTATAGTGTTTTATTGAAAGAAGGTGAGCTGGAACTGAGACGGTATGAGCCTCAGATCGTGGCGGAGACGATTGTCGAAGGCGATTTTGACGAGGTCGGCAACTTGGCCTTTCGCCGTTTGTTTGAATATATATCCGGCAAGAACAGAAAAAATGAAACTATTCCTATGACAGCGCCTGTTGCTCAGGAAAAAGAAGGCGAAAATATTCCTATGACAGCGCCAGTGAACCAGGAGCAAAGAGGAGATCGATGGAGCATCACGTTTCTGATGCCGTCTCACTATACCATGGAGTCGGTGCCCGTTCCCGTTGATGAGCGTGTGCTCCTTCGGGCGGTTCCTGAGCGCCTTATGGCAGCCATAACCTATTCAGGAACATGGAGCCTTGAGCGTTATGAAGGACATAAGGCGAAGCTTCTTGATTGGATGCGGCAGAAGCGGTTGGAGCAGGTGGGCGAACCGGTTTACGCGCGGTATAACCCGCCCTTTACACCATGGTTTCTGAGACGGAACGAAGTGCTTATCCCGGTGAAAGAGGAATGAACGAGTGCAAACCTGTCAGGGTGTATAGCGATCTGCGTTTCATGCTGGACGATGAAATCACGACGCATTGAGCCGGGACTCGGTCAGGAATCAGTATGGGACTACCCTCGTCCGCCGCGTCTTGAGGATGTTGCCGGCGAGATTCTGGTCGTCTATGCAGGAATTACCATTGCTGAGACACGCCGTGGCAAGCGGGTGCTCGAGACCAGCCATCCGCCAGTCTATTATATTCCACCCCAGGATATTGGGATGCACTATCTTATGAAAAGTCCCTTGACCTCGTGGTGCGAATTTAAAGGAAATGCTCATTATTATTCGGTTGTTGTAAATAAAAAAGAAGCAAACAACGCTGCGTGGTACTATCCTGAACCGACGCCTGATTTTTTAGCACTCAAAAACTATGTTGCCTTTTATCCCGGTCTCATGGATGCCTGTTATGTCAGCGGTGAAAAGGTGGAGCCGCAGCCAGGCGGCTTCTACGGCGGGTGGATTACAAAGAACATCGTTGGTCCCTTTAAGGGTGAACCGGGAACAGAAGGCTGGTAAAGAACGTGTTGCCTTAATCCCTTCTTTAAATCCATTACATGAAAAACTAATTAAATTCAGACAGGGATTTTTCTTAACATTTTTCTTAATTAGCCCTTTTCAAATGCTTATACCAAAACAGCAATCACACAAAAAGATTTCTGGAGGCCGAGTCGACAGCTATCAAATATGAGCAGTAATCACACGTTTTGGAAGCTTTGGGTATCTTGATGCTCTCGAGGCACTCATGAAGATTTCTTATCGTCTCTTCTATCCAGACATCTTTGCCTGTATAGGGAATAAGGGTCATATCAAATTCGAGTTTTCCTCCGAATTGATCACGGTCTTTTTGCCCATTGCAATAGAGAAAGTAGCCAATATCAGAAACCGTTAAATCGTTTCTTCGTAAAAGCCACTGGTAGATCTCCATCTGGCGTTTGTAGCTTTCGTGGTAGTTCTGATTGAGCTCAGTGATTTTCTCATTCTTTGCTGTTGCCTTATAGTCAACAACAATATATTCACCCTGTGAGCTTTGCCAGAGATCGTCGATCGCACCAAAGATCAATAAATTCGTTGATTCATGGAGATACTGAACTCCTTTAAAGTTCTGCCGCCACATATCCAGGAGCTTGTGAGAGACCGGTACTGCATCAATGCCATACTGCTCAATGATCGGATGCGGCTTCTTATTTGTGCGGTAGACATCAAACTCCTGCTTCAATAGAACATCAACAGCACTGTTTAACGTAAAAGGAAAACTCGGCGGTCGTGAAACCCCGAGCCTTCGGTCAAGATAAAAACACCGCGGGCATTCAAGAAAAAGATCTATCTTCGACCTGCTTATTTTGAACGGCTTGAGATCCCCTGGATCATACAGGTTTTTTGTTCGTTTATAGAAATTATTGTGCGGCATATCAATCGAATTATAGCAGAAAAGAGCTCTTAAATCGGCACAGAGGATTATGTATCTCTGTCAATGACGAGCGGCTCACGGTTCGACCGCTGACGAAGCCAGTTGATTGAGCGAAGCACGTGCTTTCGAAGAACCAGCCACCGTTCAAATCTATATTTCCCGGGAAAATCGATCAGGATTATTCCGAGGAGAACTGTTAAGAGTCCCTGCCCCGGTATAAACAGCATAGTAATTCCTAAAACAATGAGCACATATCCAACCACGTTTTTCCCCACAATAAATACGCCCCGTACGAAAGGATTATTATTCTTTACCAAAGGGCGCTGACGCTTTCTATGGGAAAAATAGTCTGAAGGTATCCTTACTAACAAATAAGGGACAACAGCCAGGCTGACAAAAAATGTAATAAGTGAGAAAACGGCCAGGATCCAGAGGACATTCGCATTCGTCTGAATAAATTCGTACATGGTAAAATTACAGAGCCTGATACTAATAGTTGATTTTTCTAATCCTGTTCAGTTTAGTTTTTCGGGGACAGGTCACCGCTGCGCGAAGTGGGAAATATTCTCCGCATGATCAATCAACACACACAACCTGGTTTTTTCCTCTATTTTTTGCCTGGTACAGCCTCGCATCAGTCTTGATAAGGAGGTCTTCGGATGTCAAGCCATCATCAGGATAGGTTGAAACTCCGAAACTGGATGTAATCTTAATTATATTTCCTTTCGGTGTTGGAATAGTAATACCCTCCACCGCGTTTTTGAGCCTGTTGATCAGCATACAGGAGATATCATTCGGGGTTTCAGGGAGAATCATAATAAACTCATCTCCGCCATATCTTCCGACCACGTCGACCTTTCTGAGAGATGAGGTAACTGCTTCACAAAATGCCTTGAGCACATTATCTCCCACCAGGTGCCCATGAACATCATTTACTTTCTTGAATTCATCGAGGTCACTGATTACAATGGAAAACGCCAGTTTTGAGCGTTTGCTCCGCTCAATCTCCTTCACAATAAACTCATTGATAAATCTTCGGTTATATGTGGAGGTCAGCGGATCAGTC
>JBFGJU010000221.1:0-3456 GCA_041577035.1 Thermodesulfovibrionales bacterium
ACGGCGTTTCTCAACGCGAAGATAAAGACGGTTTACAACCTCGTGAAACAGCTGATGAGGCTGTTCCCCGCTTATTTCAATGATATCGGCGCGGAAGGGCAGCTCAGGGATATCTCAACGCGGATTGATGAGGTTTATAAACGCAAGGACATCTTGATACATTTCCTGAGAAAACAGAGTCATGTGGAAAGCTCGAATAAGATAGTCTCACTTATTGAGGCCATCTTTGATTTCTGGAGAACGAAAGCCAAAACCGTGCTTGCCCCGTACCTCCCTCAGGATATTTTTGAGCAGATTACAGAAGATGGTCCGTATATTGATGGAGTCTCTGATGTATTGAATACGATCTTGAAAGAGGGAGCTCTGTTGGATACGCGTGACCTGTTGCTGCTGGATGATGATTCCTTTAAACGCATTACCGATACGCTCTCTGACGACTACAAGGATGATATTGACAGAGTGACCATGGCCGTATCGTTTTATAAGCTTTTAAGTCAAAAATACTGTATTACCTATTGTGATATTAATGAAAGTATCACATTGGCTGAAACAGCCGCTCTGCCTGGTCAGAACGAATTGCGTGAGGCTCTGCAGCAGCCGGCCACGTATAATAGGCTTTCAGGACTCCTCAATTATCTCGAGCGTTTGAAAGATCTTATTTTGTCGCCGGAAAAATTTGAAATCCGTGAACAGATTTACAGAAAGCGCCATATCGCAGCGGGTATACCGTCCATGTACGGCAGCTATCATGAAATGAAATTTGATGCGATGGGCCTTACGTTTCGCCTGGAAGCAACGGTAAATACACTTTTTGAAGATTTAATTGACACATTTGATTTCAACTTTATAACGCGGGCGTCATTCTATCAGATTCATGAATATCTATTACTCTTCAGACAGGCACTGAACATCGAGGGAATATCGACTAAAGAGTTTGAACGACAGCTTGATCTTCTTGAAAACTCTTTGAGAATAAGATTGACAACATTCTCGCAATATGTGGATATTTTTAAAGGATTTGCACAGGTGATGAGCAATATTGTGAATGATCATTTTAATAATCTGCATAAAGAAAACCTGAACGATATTGCCCATAAGATACAAAAGGAAAAGTTGATGCCAAAGTATGGTATGGGAGATATTGATACTGATAAGCTTTCGCATAAGATCGCTGAAATCTTTCTGAGAGATGCTGTTGCATCGTCACTTGCCATACAGCAGCTAGACCTTTTTCTGACGAGAATTCTCAGCACGCTTCACAAACAGGCTGAGAAGCTGCCGGTAGATAGGCACTATCTGCTCCTCACGTATAATCCGGAGAATGTTGTGACTGCGATAATGGAGTCGAACAACCGGGTCATGGACATTATGCATTTGGGAAACAAGGCATTGAATCTGGTCAAACTTGAGGGCATGGGCATGCCGGTGCCTCCGGGATTTATTATCACGACCGAAGTTTTCCAGTGCAGGGAACTGGTTGAGTCATATCCGCCGGCGCACGAGAACTTTCGGGAACAGGTTGATCGGCACATTGAAGCTCTGGAACGATTGACGGGAAAGACGTTTGGTAATCCTGATAATCCTTTGCTTCTTTCAGTACGAAGCGGCGGTGCTGTATCGCTTCCCGGAATGATGGATTCGTATCTGAACGTAGGCATGAACATGGACATAGTCAATGGCATTATCAAACAGACAGGCAATGAATGGTTTGCCTGCGACTGCTATCGCAGATTTCTACAGTCATATGGCATGTCATTTGGTTTGCGGCGGGACGATTTTGATGCTCTCATTAATTCCTATAAACAAAGATACCGGGTTGATTTCAAGAAAGACTTTGCCGCTCAGCAGATGAGAGAGGTAGCACTGGCATACCGGGACATGATCGAATCAAACGGTATAAGCGTTGAGGAGTCTCCCCGTGGGCAGCTGTATATTGCTATCCATCAGGTACTGGAATCATGGAACTCCAGAAAAGCGCGGACATACCGGAAGATCATAGGAATATCAGATGACTGGGGCACGTCAGTGACGGTTCAGTCAATGGTTTTCGGCAATATTTCCCGACAGGCGGGTTCAGGAGTTCTGTTTACCCACAGCCCGAAATTTTCTGATGATCTCATCAGGCTCTGGGGTGATTACACTATAGGCAATCAGGGGGAGGATGTTGTGTCGGGACTGGTTGCAACGTTTCCTATTTCGGTAGATCAGGCACGGCTGGAAAACAGGCCCGAGGATTACTCCCTTGAAAGAAAATTTCCCCAGATCTACCGCGGCCTCAGTAATATCGCCAAACTGCTTGTCTATAAAAGTCTCTGGAGTCCGCAGGATATCGAATTTACTTTTGAAGGACCGGAGCAGGGCGACCTGCACGTGCTTCAGACAAGGGATATGGAAATGAGAGAGAGAAAGAAATATCCGTCATTTGAAAGTACCGCTGAAATGACAGAACAATTGCTCGGGCATGGTATCGGAGTTAGCGGCGGTGCTCTGTCGGGAAGGGCGGTCTTTACCGAGGAAGACATAACATACTGGCGGAAGAAGAGACCCGGAGATTTCGTTATTCTGGTCCGTGGTGATACGGTCCCTGATGATATAAAGGAGATAGCTCTTGCGGACGGATTGCTGACAGCCCGCGGCGGGGCCACGTCTCATGCAGCTATTGTGGCGAACAGGCTTGAAAAGACCTGTGTCGTAGGCTGTACCGACCTTGTGAGTATGGAAAAGGATAAAAAGTTTATATTACATAATAATGTCGTTAAGCAGGGCGACCTTATCAGCATAGATGGTTCCGAAGGTTCGATTTATCTCGGAGCAATGAGAATTACGCAAAAGTGAGGTGATACCGTGAAAAACAGGTCTGACGTAAAACTGGGAATAAACGGACTGGGGCGAATAGGAAAATTATCCCTTTGGAATCATGTTGAAAAAAAATATTTCAAGGAGATTGTCGTTAATGTTGGGAGAGGCGTGGGCAATTCTCTCCATGATATTGCTCATTACATCATCAGAGATTCCACATACGGATCACTGCCCATGTATCTTTACGGGTGCAGGTGCGGAGATACCATTGTCGATATCGATGACCGGAACGGGACAATGACTATCAACGATGTGAAGGTAACATTTCTCAGGAAACACAGAAATCCTGAAGAGATCGAATGGCAGAAGCATGGTGTTCGTCTTGTTGTGGATGCTACCGGCCGGTTTCTTGATCCAACACTTTTGGCTGACAACCCGAATGGCGCTGTACGGGGACACCTTGAAGCCGGGGCGCATACGGTCATTGTGTCTGCTCCGTTTAAGATCACGGACAAGAGCAGCGCCATGCCTGAAGATGCCCTTACCGCTGTGATGGGAATCAACGAAACCGATTATGATCCGTTGAACCACAGGATTATCTCGGCTGCTTCGTGCACGACAACCTGCTTGGGACACATGATGAAGCCCCTTCTTGAT
>JBFGJU010000222.1:0-3445 GCA_041577035.1 Thermodesulfovibrionales bacterium
AATCGTTGCATAATCAAGGGATGATTCTTCAAAGGGATCTGCAAAAAGCGGGTCGTAATAGTAATCGACAGAGAGATTGTTATATGCTAACGGGCTGAGAACGATAGCGATTAAGAGTAATAACGCAGCAAGAGAAAGGGGACTGAAGAGCCCGGCAGGAATGAAACGGCTTTTTTGTCTGTCTTTTGCATGGGTGCGTATTTTTTGTGGCAGGGTGCTCCAGAACAGCTCTCCGGGATCAGTGACATCCAGGCCGTTTATCTCCGTCAAAAGTGTTAGTTCTTCCCCGCACTCATGGCAGCCTTTAAGGTGCCATTGCATTTCATCTTTCTCTTTGTCTGAAAGCGTTTTGAAAAGATATTCCGGCAGCCGTTCCTTGATGCTTTCATGATTCTGAATCATATCCGTATCCTTTTAAGAGTGTTTTTATTTTTTTTACACCGTTGTGATAGTTCGCCTTGACCGTTCCTTCTGAACAACCCATTATCTCTGCTGTCTCCCTGCAACTTAGTCCTTCGTAGGTCCGCAGGAGGATCGTTGTCCGCTGCCGATCGGGGACTTCAGAAAGCGCCTTCTGTATATAAGCATCTCTTTCTTTCCTGATAGCCAGCCCGAGAGCACCGCTCTGGTTTCCTATAATAGATTCACTCAATTCGGCATCATGAGTTTTTCTTTTCTTGCGGTAATTCAGACAGAGATTACAGGTGATTTTGTAAAGCCAGGTTTTGAATGATGATTCCTTCCTGAATTTTGACACATGTCTTATTGCCGATAAGAAAGTGCTTTGAGTTATGTCCTTTGATTCCT
The DNA here is from genome assembly GCA_041577035.1 of Thermodesulfovibrionales bacterium. Taxonomy (GTDB): domain Bacteria; phylum Nitrospirota; class Thermodesulfovibrionia; order Thermodesulfovibrionales; family UBA6898. The sequence goes on from JBFGJU010000222.1 coordinate 808, forward strand.
CGATATCACCTGTTATTCTGTATGCAAGTCCGTATATCTTTTTTTGATAGTTCATTGTCAGCTCTTCAAATGCTTTTTCATTGCCTGATAAATATTGTTCAACCAGATCGAAATCGTCCATCTCTGTTTATATAGACACTGCAGAAGCAAAAAGGTTTAACAGGTGCTGATTATTTTTCATTTAAGGCTGTAATAAGGTACAATTTTGTGGAATGAGCGTTTCTATTGTTAAGGCATCAGGTCGGACGGAGAGATTCAGCTTAAGAAAACTGGTCAACTCTCTTATGAGGTCGGGTGCGTCTCGGGACATTGCGAATGACATTGCGCGGCAGGTCCGGAAGCAGGTAAAGCCCATGATGCCATCAAAGGATATTTATCGAATGGCCCGGAAGCTGCTGCGCAAATACAACCGCAGTTCTGGCATGAAATACTCACTGAAAAAAGCACTCTTCTCACTGGGCCCTTCGGGCTATCCTTTTGAGCGATATTTCGCAAGGATACTTTCAAGCTACGGATATTCGGTTCAGGTGGGGCGCACGATTGACGGCTATTGCGTGCAGCATGAAGTTGACGTTATTGCTCAGAATGACAATGAACATATATTTGTTGAATGCAAGTATCACAGCAAGAGCGGAACAGCAACTGATGTGAAAACTGCGCTTTATATCCATGCGCGTTTTTTGGATCTTGAAAAGGCGCACGAGAAAATCATCAAAAACAGGAATGTGGCAGTAAAGTGCTGGTTGGTTACGAACACGCGATGTACCAATGATGCCATGCAATATGCAGCATGCTCAGACTTCGGCATTGTGAGCTGGCGATATCCGGAAGAATCAAGCCTCGAGAAATTAATTGAAGATAAAAGGCTCTATCCGGTGACAATTCTTCCATCAGCGCGAAAGGGCCCTCTTGAGGTCCTCCTGAAGAAAGATTTTATGCTTGCACAGGATATTGCTGATATGGATGAAAAGACTTTTTTGAGGAGTAGCGGTCTTGATTCCCGGATCGCCAAACAGCTAAAAAAACAGGCTGATGAACTGTGTCCCTGTATTCGGTAAGAACCGTACTACGTATGACGCACCTTCCTGTCGGTCTGTGTCGCGGGGTAAAGGGAATCAGCACGGGGATTATTTGAATTATTTATCCAAAAAAATTACCATATAGTGAATTTCAGTTTCTTTGGATGTTCCAGGTTATATAATCGTCTTTTTAAAGTATAGAAAGGAGAAATAATGAAGAAAGCAATTGTGATATGTATGGGTATTGTGGTATTCAGCGGAAGTCTTTATGCTTCAGATGTGGAAGTGCTGAAGAATGAAAAAGACAAAATAAGTTACAGTATGGGGGTCGACATAGGGAAACGCTTAAAACAGCAGTCAATTGACTTTGATCCTGATCTGTTTGCAAAAGGATTAAAAGATGTTTACAGTGGTGGAGAGGTGCTGTTAACGGATCAGGAAATAAAAGAAACTTTGACAGCATTCCAGAAAACACTCATCGCAAAACAGGCTGAGGCAAGAAAACATATGGGAGAAAAGAACAAGCAGGAAGGTGATGCCTTCCTTACAGAGAACAAACAAAAGGAAGGTGTTACTACCCTTCCAAGCGGCCTTCAGTATACCGTTATTGAAGCGGGTACGGGAAAGACACCAAAGGCAACGGATACAGTGGTTACAAATTACCGCGGTACCCTGATTAACGGCACGGAATTCGACAGTTCATATAAGCGCGGCAAACCGGCAACATTCCCGGTAAACGGCGTTATCAAGGGATGGACAGAGGCGCTTCAGCTTATGAAGGAAGGTGCTAAATGGAAACTTTTTATTCCTTCTGACCTTGCTTACGGCGAGCGGGGAGCCGGCAACACTATTGGCCCCAACGCGACGCTGATTTTCGATATCGAACTGATTTCGGTGAAAGAGGAAGCTGAAACGAAAGAATAATAATAAAGACAAAAAGACAGGCTTGCCCGCCTCAGGCGGGCTGAGGGTCCCTTCGACAGGCTCAGGATTAAAAAGGTTAAGGAAAAGAAGAGACGCATAATTCTTTTCTGGTTTGACATTTTGATTTTTGGTCTTGCTGTCAGCTTATCTTGTCGGTTCCCATATATGGTCGTAATACGTCGGGAATAACTACAGACCCATTTTTTTGCTGATAATTTTCGAGAATGGCAACCACAGTGCGTCCGATTGCCAGACTGGACCCATTCAGGGTATGCACAAACTCAGTGCCTTTCTTCCCCTCCCGCCTGAAGCGAATGCCCGCGCGCCGGGCCTGGAAATCGGTGAAGTTTGAACATGAGGATATTTCCCGATATCTGTCCTGACCGGGAAGCCATACTTCTAGATCATAGGTTTTTGAGGCAGCAAAGCCCAAATCACCCGTGCATAAAGCAACCACCCGGTACGGAAGATCGAGTTTCTGCAGAATATCTTCGGCATCATTCGTCAGCTTCTCAAGTTCATCATCGGAATTTTCAGGTTTAACAAACTTGACGAGCTCAACTTTATTGAACTGATGCTGACGAATCAGTCCCCTGGTGTCTTTGCCATACGATCCAGCCTCTCTCCTGAAACAGGGTGTATACGACGTGTAATAAATCGGAAGATCAGTTTCTTTCAGAATGTCGTTCCGGTGT
>JBFGJU010000223.1:0-3412 GCA_041577035.1 Thermodesulfovibrionales bacterium
AGAAAAAGGACCTCGGACCGGAATATTTTAAAGACGAACAAAACAAAAAAAAGCGACGCATTCAGGATGTATTGTCAAAAGGAAAGGAACTTATCGTACAGGTTGAGCAGGATCAGAGGGGGACGAAAGGGGCACGTCTCACGACATTCATATCGCTACCGGGCAGATATATCGTGATGATGCCGGGACAGGAGAAAATCGGTGTGTCCAGAAAGATTGATTGCGGGAGAGACCGTGACCGGCTCAAACAGGCTTTTAGCAAGCTTAAGCTACCGAAAAAAACAGGATTTATTCTCAGAACCGCGTGTACGGAACAGGAGGGAAAGGAACTGCAGAATGATCTCAAGTATCTCACAAAGCTGTGGCATAAGATAAGAAAAGAAGCAAAAAAAGCGCAGGCCCCTGCTCTCGTGTACAAGGAGCAGGATATCACCGTCAGGACTGTCAGGGACTATCTTGCGTCTGATGTATCCGAAGTGCTGGTTGATGATGCCGAGGCATGCAGGGGCATGAGATCCTTTCTGAGGAAGACCGAGCCGTGGCGGAAGATCAATATTAAATTCTATAAACAGAAGAAGCCGATTTTTTCGAAATTCGAAATAGAAGAGCAGATCGCGAAGCTGAATGATAAATATGTTCATCTTCCCTCGAAAGGTTATCTCGTGATAGACAAGGCAGAAGCCGTAACTGCAATCGATGTGAATTCAGGCAGGACAAAAACGGGAGAGAGTGTTGAATCAATGGCCTTCAGCATCAACAGCGAGGCCGCGGTAGAGATCGCGCGTCAGCTGAGACTGCGTGATATCGGAGGGCTGATCATTGTAGATTTTATTGATATGGAATCATCAAAAAACAGACATGACGTGAAGCAGAAGCTTGAGGATGAACTGAGCACAGACAAAGCCAATACCGACATAACCGAAATATCGAAGTTCGGTATTCTTGAAATGTCGCGGGAACGCATGAGGCCGGCTTACAGCGACTCTGTGAACAGAGAATGTGCTGTCTGCGGAGGAACCGGTATTATTCAGTCTGATGAATATGTTGCGTTAGCAGCTCTCAGGGATATCAGGAATCGCGCCTCGAAGGGGAAAGTGCAGCAGCTTACCTGTCGCTTGCCTGTCAGGAGCTTGAATTACATTATGAACAACAAGAGAGATGATCTGACTGAAATAGAGAAAGAGCTTCATGTGGGTGTATCCATTTTTGCTGAAGACACGGTTCTTCCGGGAACGTTTGTTGTTGAAGAGGTGCCGGTACCATCTGAGAAGAAACAGAAACAGAAAAGCTGAAGTGCTAGCCGGTTTTCAGCCGTTCAGCAACGTCTTCAATCGGCATTGTTTCGGACGTCCTCGTTTTTCTGTCCTTAACCTCGACGAGTCCGTTCTTCAGGTTTTTCTCACCGATAATAATCTGCGTAGGAATACCAATGAGATCCGCGTCCTTAAATTTAACACCGGCCCGGACTTCCCGGTCATCAATAAGCACGTCGATGCCGGATTCAGACAATTCGCTGTATATCTTTTCAGCAACCGAAACCGTTTTTTTGTCATTCAGGTTGAGCGGAAGTATCTCCATGTGAAAGGGAGCAATGCCCGGTGGCCAGATTATACCGTCCTTATCATGATTCTGTTCTATGGCAGCCGCAGCGATACGCGCAGGCCCTATACCATAGCTGCCCATAATAATCAATTTTTCGTTCCCGTTTTCATCAAGGAAGTATGCCTTTAACGGTTCAGAATATTTCGTGCCGAGTTTGAAGATGTTGCCTATTTCTATCACACGCCTAACGGACAAGCCGGCATTGCAGTTGACACATAAATCACCTTCCTGTGCTACGTGAATATCGTGCCATTCCGGGGTAAAATCCCTTTCAGCGATAATTCCGCTCATGTGGTAGTGTTGCTTGTTGGCTCCGCATACATAAACCCCCTCTTTCAGGCACTCGTCTGCAATCATTCTGATCTTCTGTCCCATTGGTCCAATAAATCCCGCTTCGACACCCAGAATGTCCTTCACTTCTTCCTTATGCGCAGGCCGGTGGTTTCCGATTTGCTTTGACAGCTTCTTCTCATGGAGTGCCTGGTCTCCGCGTATGAGAGCAAGTACCGGTCCATCATCGCTGATGATCAGCAGGCTTTTAATAAAATCAGACGATGAGAGCTTAAGAAAGCGTGAAACTTCCTCGACAGTTCTTTTTTCCGGCGTATGCACCTCTTCCGGGTCCCGGATTTCCGGTTCTTTCTTATGGGGGATTGAACGCGCCAGTTCAACGTTTGCTGCATACCCGCAGCTTTTACACAGAGCGACGTCGTCTTCGCCTGAGGGACTTGGCGCCATGAACTCATGCGATATCGCTCCACCCATCATTCCCGGGTCTGATTCAACCTGCATGAAATGAAGACCGCACCGTTCAAAGATTCTGCGATATGCATCAGCGTGAAGCTGATAATTTCTGTCGAGCGCATCTTCCGAAACGTCAAAACTGTAACTGTCTTTCATAACGAATTCTCTCGTGCGAAGAACGCCGCTTTTCGGGCGGGCTTCATCCCTCATTTTTGTCTGTAATTGATACCAGACCTGAGGGAGATCTCTGTATGAACGTATTTCCCGTGACGCCAGCCAGGTTACAATCTCTTCATGCGTCATGCCAAGACACATATCCCGATGGCCCCGGTCTTTGAGACGAAACATTTCATCGCCAATGGAATCCCATCTACCGGTTTGCTGCCAGATTTCAGCGGGATGTAGGGCGGGCATAACAAGCTCCTGAGCTCCTATGGCATCCATTTCCTGTCTGATGATCGCATTAATCCTGTTGAGCACTTTCTGGAAGAGGGGCAGATAGATATAAAGGCCTGCAGCGAGCTGACGTATATATCCCGCCCGCAGCATGAGGATGTGACTGATAGACTCTGCATCAGCGGGTTCTTCCCGCAATGTCGGTATGAACAGTTTTGAGAAACGCATGTATCCTCCGGAAATGCTTCTAGAGTAATAATTAAGGGATCTTTAGTCAAGAAATGCGGCCTTTAAAAAATAGAATCAAAATGTTACATTAATTTAATTCATATCTGGTAGAGGAACCATATGCAAAAGATACCACTTACACCTGACGGTTATAAAAGAATAGAAGAAGAGCTTGAAAGACTTCTAAGCGTTGACAGACCGAAAAACATAAAGGCGATTTCAGAGGCACGTGCTCATGGCGATCTCTCTGAAAATGCTGAATATCATGCTGCTAAAGAACAGCAGTCATTTATTGAAGGCAGGATCAGGGAGCTCAAATCCAAGATCGCCCGTGCACAGGTCATCGACCCGTCCAAGATCAGGCAGTCACGGGTCGCATTCGGTGCTACGGTAAAGGTTCTTGATAGTGAGGTTGACGAAGAATACGTTTTTTTTCTGGTTG
>JBFGJU010000224.1:0-3401 GCA_041577035.1 Thermodesulfovibrionales bacterium
GCCGTGACTGAAGCTGTCCGTTTGTCTTTATAAAAAACAGCCATTTCTCCAAAGTACTCACCCGGCCCAAGAGTGCATATTTCTTCCTGTTCGGTGAATTTTTGGATAGAGATGGAAACCCGTCCGGATTGGATAAAATATATATAATCAGCAGTATCACCTTCAGAAAAAATGAGCTCGCCCTTTCCGTATGTTTTCTCCATACCCAGAGCCTTTATGGCATCGAATTCGTCTTTTGTTAATTGCTGAAATATGGATTCGGTTTTTGACATTCGAACAGCATCTCCTTTTCGCAGGTTCTGTCAGCCTTCAGAATCACACAATACCATCCAGAAGTCAACCGACTAATTATCTTTATTAATAAATATAGTGTCCGCAAATTGACCTGCAGAGTGTTTTTTACTGTTTTTTCTCAACCTCAACCTCGACCTTGACCTTTTTTCATCCTGCTTCTTCTTTACCTTTATTCTTTTTTATGGTGAAATAAAATCATGCATATAGACGATTACAGCTTCGGACGAATCGTTATCAACAGCTCGGTGTATACGTCTGATGTCATTATCTATCCGGACAGAGTTGATGCATCATGGTGGCGAAAAGAAGGACATAACCTGCAGGAAGATGACCTGAAAGATATTCTGACCGCCCAACCGGATACGCTCATTGTCGGGACAGGGTATTCAGGGGTCATGCAGGTTCCCGAGGAAACAATAAGATTGCTCGAATCAAGGAATATTACTGTTCATATCGAAAGGACAGGAACGGCAGTAAACATTTTTAACCGCCTGTCAGAAAAGAAAGCAGTAATCGCAGCATTCCATCTGACGTGCTGATTCAGGAATGGGTTTGCACGGTAAAAATTAGGATAAGATTAGCATATGAATTTCTGGGAGAGAAATTCATATGCTATATTGTCATTCTCTGTGTCCGGCGCCTGCCCCGTATAGCTCAACCTGTTCGGGGCGCTCTCTGTGAGATAAAAATAAAATGACAGGTTTAAGGGCTAAGATTATACAATCGGTAACGGCTATTCGTTCCGGTAGTGATAGGTCTTCAGGTCAATACCGGCTTTTTCTGCTGAAACAAAGACCGGCATATAATCATCAACTGTGGTTGCAATAAATTTTTGCGCACGGAATTTCTTCAGGACCTCTTTTCCTTCGGATGAAGAATCAAGATTCAGGAGCGACTGTTTGAGTTTGTCGATAATTCCTCCATCCAGCCCTTTTCTCACCAGCAGACCATTAGACGGCACCTTGGCAGACTCAGACAATATGACGATCTCCTGGTCAACCCGGGGATCCTGCTCTCTTACCCAGTCAAAAACCGTGTTCTTTGAAGCCCCGATATCCGCCTTGCCATCAAGGACCGCAACTAATGAGGCATCATGACTACCGGCAAAGAAGTATTCGCTAAAAAAAGTGTCAATATTATTAATCCCGTTTTCTTTCAGGTACGCAAGGGGAAAGATATATCCGGCAGTTGTTGCCTTTTCCACAAATGCCATCTTTTTGCCCTTCATATCTTTGACGCTTTTTATCCCTGAATCTTTTCTGGTATAGATATGCGCATGATACGTCGATGCACCGTCCAGATTAACCGGTCGTGCGATCGGGATAAGCCCGAGCTTCTGTATTGCCATAGCCCCGGTAAATGAACCGAAAAAAGCCCCATCCATGTTTTCATTCGTAAATCGCTCTATGATATTCCCATATCTGCTTAGAATGGTCAGTTTTACTTTCACACCTGTTTCATTACTCAGGAATTTCGCGAGGGGTTTGAACCGTTCCATCTGCTTGAAGACGTTCATCTCCGGAATGAGTCCTATCAGTATTTCACCCTGCGGGGACTCGGCCCGTACGGAAAAAGGCGATACAACGATAAGCAGAATGAACAGAATAACGTGAGTTATATGTTTCATGAAACCTCCTTTTGGTTCATGCGTTTTATACCATTATACCTCATCAAACGACAGTTATCCTGTTTCTTCCTGAATCCACTGCACATAATTCTCAAACCCTTTTACAATCGGCAGCGCTATGATCTCAGGAACACTGTAGCTGTGTAGCTGCTGTACCCTGTTCTTAAGGTTCTCGAACAATCTCTCCTGAGTCTTTACGACCATAAGCACCTCGCCTTCATCCTCAACAGCACCTTGCCAACGGTACAGAGAACGGATATCCTTCACAATATTTACGCAGGCAGCAAGCCGCTCATCAATAAGGGTCTTTGCTATCGTTGCCGCCTCGTCTTCCTGGGAAGCGGTTATGAGGACAACGATACAGTCTGTCATACTATCCTGCCTTTCTTCATTAAGACCTGTTTGCTTTTGTCTTTCTGTATGAGCGTAACCGTCGGCTTGAAGAAAACATAGTCCTGATGAAAAGGCGTCTTGACGTTTCCACCGAATGAGCTGTTATCTCCAAACGCAATGTGTATGGTTCCCAAAATCTTTTCTGATTCAAGAATATTATCCGGTCTTCTTGCCCTGCTGTTCGTCCCGATGCCAAGCTCGGCAATATTACTGTTTTCTTTCCTCGCCTTTAATTTCTTCTCCAGTTCAGCAACGTATGCCTCTTTCCCGGACACCGCTGTTACATATCCGCCCTGCACATCCAGAGTAACCGGTGACCTGAGTTCCCTGGTCGGGGCCCACTCCAGAACAAGCCGGCCCCGGGCAGTGCCCTCGACCGGCGCAAGATAGACTTCGCCGGCAGGCAGGTTTCCGAACGCCCCCGGCGTACGCAGTATCCCGGTATCCGCCGTTGCTTTACGCCCTTTGGTTGCGAACGCAATGCTGGAGCCATTACCTGTTTTTATTTCTATTGCTACCGCCCTGTTTACCCGGCGCGCGATCTCCCGTGTCAGCTTGTCAAGTTCTTTCCAGTCAATATTCATGGGGCCTTCGAGCATGTCAAGCTCAAAGAGCGGCATACTGGCATAGCGGGTCTGACATATCCGTGTTAACAGATCCCTGAAACGTGTGTGGCTCGTAGAATAGTTCGAGAGCGCAATAACCGCATGGACCGCATCTTTTTTATATTTCCGTATTATGTTCTCCGCAGCGCCTAAATCTGAATCACCGGCTCTCTTTTTCCGTATACGTTCGAATATTCCGTGCCTGGACAGAGCGGTAACAGCCCTCGTGCCGAATGCGCTCTCCCATACAAGCCGTGGAGGTTCTGCACCGTGATTGCCGGTTGCAGGAAATTCTCTGACCATAATCTCTTTCGCAAACGGTTTGCCGATTTCAGACGCGAGCAGAACAATGCACCTCAGTCTGGACCGTCTTTCACGGTCTGTTGTATCAAGCTGCTCACTTCGGTTCGGCCGGTCGGAAAAAATGAGCACGCGTTCGGATTTCTTTACATTGAGATTAATGCGGAATATATTTCGTATGA
>JBFGJU010000225.1:0-3393 GCA_041577035.1 Thermodesulfovibrionales bacterium
TAAGAGCCTCTTCCATCTGCTTTCGCTCAGTTATGTCCCGAACTACATGAACCAACCCAATGAGCTGATTACTGGAATCCAACCGCGGGAATGCTTTGATTTCAATATATTTGTTTAACTTTGGTTCAAAAACTTCCGAGGAGGCGGGCAAGCCTGTTTTTAAAACCTGGCACGAGGGACACCCTTCAGGGGGACAATCAGTTCCATGGTATGATTCATAACACTTCTGTCTGGTAATAGTCAGCGATGATAATCCAAGCAACTCTTCTGATGCCCTGTTAGCGCGTACAATATTAAAATCTTTGTCATGAATTGTAATAGCCTCACTTATAGTATTAAAGGTCTCTTCCCAATCCTCTTTAGCTTGGCTGATTTCTCCGTGCTGAGATTCGATCCGTCTTGTAGCCCCTTTAAAAAGCCAAAAAAGCAGAAATAACAAAGCGGTTATTCCAGTTAATGTTGAAGTCCAGATCATCTTGCTGTGATAAGAGATATCAGCATCTACTGAATGAAGGTTTTGATAAATTTCAAAAATGATATCTATATCTCCATCAGGTTCGAAGCGTATGGGAATATAGAGTTCTAAAATTCTTTCATAGTTTCCCTCAAATGCATATTTTTCTTTAAACTCTTGACGATTAATGATTCTTCATCAGACCATAGAACGGTTCGATCCTTATTCCAGACATTTATATGTTCGATGTTTGGCCCGAAGTTGAGATGCCTCATTTTTTTTGAAAGCTCTTTAGATCCGAACTCACTTTTTGGTGTGATGAGATCATCAATGTGAAGTTCTCTAGTTACTTCTTCATGAATAAAGCTCGCAGTTCTATCTTTTGAAACATTGAGCATTTGCTTCTCCATCATATAAGCATTTATCTTTCCAAAGACAATGCCAAAAAGTATGATATAACCAACAGAAATAAGAAAGAAATTTTGAATAAGTGAAAATTTTTTCATTTACCTTTTTTATACAATCTGATTCGCTATTATCTCTACATTTTCCTAAAATAATTCTTATCTAGCCTATAGAATATACAAGATTCGTGCCTATGTATTTGGAAATGATTCAACATGATAATTGATATTAAAAATAGGGAGTTATAATTGGGGCTGAGGATTAATCGACTATTTGTACTTTTGCGAAAAATATGCTATAAGACAGGAATATGAAACGATTTGAGGTCAAAACATTGACATTCCTATACGTTATGGAATTAACTGTTTCAAGAATAAATGGATCTCTTATACATTGCTGATTTCATCCGGCAATACTCAATTTTTCATTTCTTCAAAATTGTTTCTTCGCAGGTGTAGTCATGAGCCTTGATCCCCGTTTCGATGTCGAATCTCCCGAGCGTAAAAATCCACACTTCGATATGTATTACACAACCCTAACCGCATCGGAAACGGGAAGTTTATTGAAAGGATACTGGCAACAGCAGTCCAACGCCGGGGCAATTCCGCTCACTTTTTGTATTGTTCCAGAAACTTCTGTGGTGTTACGACTCTGATGCCAGCATACACTTTGATATCGAGGAGTTCTGCGTCACCGATAATAACCGCATCGGCCTTACATGCCTCGGCATAGCTTTTAAGCGACGCCGGGCTTATTCAGAAACCGGCAATTTCTCGGGTTCGCACAGCAGTTCCGGATTAACTGATATGGTTCCGCAGTTCTGACATTGCCAGCGATCCTTATTTCTTTTATTCTCACAGAATGAAGGGGGTTTTACCCCTTGTGAGCCACACCAGTCAGCTTTTCTCCCCCTGCCCATTACTTTGCAAATATTGTTCGCGTCCAGGCTTACCGCACCGCAGTTGGCGCAGAAAAATGCCGCTGTTTCCTTAGGAAGAGGCACATGTTTTTTTTCAGACAATTGCAACAGCTCCTTTCTCTCATGAAATAACTGCTACCTTTGTTCTGCCCCGTGAAAGATACCACAGTTACTATGCAAAGTCAAAACAATTTTTCAGGACTCCGTGTTATGAGTGATTGCTAACGATATTCTTTCTGATTTAAGGCTGTTGACGTGTCAGCCCCTACTTCCAGCGAAACTCAGCGTGTACGGTCTTTCCCCTTCATCTCATGCGCATTACATTTCATCAGCGAGGACTTTCAGTGCTCTGAGTCTCTTGGGATGCCTGAGTTTTTTCAGGGCCTTTACCTCAATCTGCCGTACCCGCTCGCGTGTTATATGCAGATGCCGCCCTATCTGTTCAAGCGTATATTCCTGAGCCGCAGCAATGCCAAACCTCATCCGTATGACTATCTCTTCTTTGGGCGTTAAACTCTTAAATACCCGCAGCATATGCTCAGTCACTATTTTTTTCTCTGCTATTTCATCTGGCAGAGCAATCAATTTGTCATCAATAAAATCTTCAAGCTCTGTTTCATCATCTCCCACTTTCGCCTGTAGAGACAGTGGATTTTGAATTGCCCTGAAGACTTCTTCAACTTTTGCCGCAGAAACCTTCAAATATTCGGCAATCTCGTCATGCCGGGGCTCTCTGCCGAGCAGCTGCTGTAATTTTCTGCTCGCCTTATTCACTCTGTTGTAGAACTCCATCATATGCACCGGGACCCTGATCGTTTTTCCGAAATCAATGATTGCCCGCGTAATCGCCTGTCTGATCCACCACGTGGCATACGTGCTGAATTTAAACCCTTTTTCGTACTTATATTTTTCCACAGCTCTCATAAGACCAATATTGCCTTCCTGAATAACATCAAGAAGGGATATGCCCCGACCAACATAGTTCTTTGCTATGCTGATGACCAATCTCAGGTTGTGAGAAATAAGTCTGTTCTTCAGTTCAGTAATCAGGAGCTGGATATTGTTAATCCTGCGCCACATCTCCTTCACATCATCTGTGCTTATTCCGACGGCTGCTTCAATATTTCTATATCCGGTTTCTACCTCTTTTCCGATTGCTATCAGTTTGAAAGGATTGATAGCCTTTTTCTTCTTTGTTCTGATCAGTTCTTTTAAGTCCTTTAAAGAACCATACCGTACAATTTTCCCATCAAGAAGTTCAATTTTTTTTGCATAATGTTCAAGGAGGTGAACACATATGGCCACGGCGTCGGCGGAATGTTCATTCTTCTCATCATCATATTCCTCTCCTTCGCTCCCAACAGTTAAACTGACCCTCAGTACGCGGTACAGAGGCAATGCCGAAATAATGTCAGCAATAAGCTCCTTTCCTTCTATCAGGCTCTTTGCAATTTCAGTTTCCTCATCTTTGGACAGCACGGAAATATCTCCCATTGAATGGAAATATGTCTGAACAAGGTCTTCTGTTCGTTCGTGCTCGTACGTCTGCTGATCTGATCTGTCTCCATTGTTACGTGCAGCCTCCTCATTATCTGTCAGTGGCACGCCGACATCA
>JBFGJU010000226.1:0-3352 GCA_041577035.1 Thermodesulfovibrionales bacterium
TAAGAGTTATGCAGCCTGAATTTTCGCTATGAGCGCGGTACAATCGTCAGTTCGACCCTGCGGTTCTGCGTGCGACCCGACTCGGTATCATTGCTCGCAATCGGACTCGATGATCCCATACCCTGGGCAAACAACCGCACCGGAGTAACCCCCGCAGCAATCAGCTCATTGCGTACAACCTCCGCCCGACGCTGGGAAAGTTCAAAGTTTGCCCTGTCACTGCCTTCGCTGCTCGTATATCCCCTGACATAGACATCAGAGTCCGGATATTCCCGGAGAATCTTCGCAATCTCAATGAGTTTCTCTTTTCCCCGGGGAGATAACGCAGATGAGCCCCGGTCAAAAAGAATCTCGTTCTGTAACCGAACATTCAGCGCCTCTTTCCGCTCTGATTGGCGAGAAGGAACAGGTTCGCCCTGATAATAAGACTGAGGCGATTGTTGAAGAATGACGGTCTGCTGCTGTGCTTCCAGTCCCTCAATCCGCTCAAATGCCTGTTTCTGTTTTTGCAGGACATGTCCTATTCCTGTGCCGAGCACAGCACCCGCGGTTGCGCCGATGAGCGCGCCCCGATATCTGTTTTTCTTGTCAATTAATGCCCCGGTCCCGGCTCCGACAGCTGCGCCTGCCACTGCACCGGTAGCGGTTCGTTGCCGATCCATGGTCTCACAACCCCATACAACGGTCATAAAACAGATTATGACCACAGTGCTGATAAAACGTTTGCTAAACATCATTGTTCCCATTCATGTCCTCCTTCATGATAAATAGTGATTTTTTTCTGTGTAGTGGTTAAGCGGATAGGCAATGCGTACTCTTTATGCTATCCCAGTAGTCGGTCATATCACTACTTTTCTTTACTGTAGATGGTATACCAGTACGCCGGCATAATGCCGGAATCCTGTTCTGCTAGGTTTTATTCGATCTTGAGTTTCTTTTCTTTCTTCTTTGCCTCTTCTGATTTCGGGATGGTCACCTGGAGCACTCCGTCCCTAAACGACGCTTTTGCCTTATCCGACTGCACTTCAGCAGGGAGAGCAAATGATCGTTTAAAAGAGCCGAATGAGCGTTCTAACCGATAGTAGTCCTTCTTCTCAACCTTTTCTTCCTTTTTCTTCTCCCCGGAAATGGTGATTGTGTCATCGGTCAGATTAACCTCCACATCCTCCTTTGACATCCCGGGCATTTCCGACTTCAGGATGATATTGTCTCCTTCCTCGTAAATGTCGACGGAAGGCGTCCGTTCGACCCCTTCGAACAGTCTGGGAAGGCGCGATCGGAACGGCCCCCGGAACAAGTCCTCAAAGATGTCCTCCATCCGGTCAAAAGGCGAAAGCCATGTTGACGGACGATATGTCTCAAGTTCCCAATCCTTCTTTTTTTCTTTTTCTTTAGCCATAACATTATCCTCCTAAATCAAATTACCGGGAATTGATCAATTCCCAGGCATCAGGATACTGGTCCTCATATGAGGAAGCCTTCATATGCCTTTTCTTCTTTTCGTATTTGCCATCACTAGCTTTCTTCTTACGATTCTTCTGGATTAACCGTTCTTTTCTCCTCGCTTTTCCATAGTCCACTGTCTCAACCATCATCATCACCTCATTTCATCCTTGCCTCTTCCAATGGCCACGCATAGGCACAGTCCTGGGTGCAGCATGGTCCGGCTGAGCAATAACCCTTTATTATGACCATGTAATCACAGCCAGTAACATACGGAAACGGGCACCTCATATATGAGACTTCTTCCATATCTTGTGTTCCTTCAAAGCCAGTATACTGCCGCCGCCATTTATTATTAAACAATCACCACTGAATCATCGCTCCCAAAAGAATTAGGCACGTATTTGTCGGCATGCCAGTCGTTTTCCCACTTTACCTTGTCAATGAGATATCGGAAACGATATTCCCTGCCTTTTTCAAGTTCCAGAGTGACTGAAAAATCTCCGTTTTGGGTTCTTTTCAGCTGCGTAGCTTCAGTATCCCATTTATTAAAGTCGCCAACGATCATAACTCTATGCGCATTTTCCGCGGCATCCTTCGGAAATCTGAACGTGACCTTACAAGACGGTCGGCTTTTCAGATATCTCTTATTATTTTGAGGAGCTTCTCTCTTTTCTTTACCTTTTAAAGTGATGCTGCTTTTCGTATTATTTTTCAACTGCTTGATCATTTTTTTCCCTTTTCAATCCATTTTCTGAGAATTCACAGGGAGAAGCGGTGTCTTCTCCCTGTGGCGTTATTCCTTATCCTTCACCTTCTACCATGGTTATGTAGTATGCCCGAGTGCCGTCTGCTTCTACCATAACCCTGAGCCCTTCCTCGATATTTCCTTCAATCTCGGTATCTTCAGAAATATCGAACGTATAGTTTCTATCATTATTTTGTATCGTAATACTTTTTCCTGCTACATAAATGATTACCGTTCCTGTTACCTGTTGAATTTCCTCAGCAGCAAAAGCAGAACCAGCACATACGGCACCCAGTACCAGAATAATGACCGTTGCAAGTGTTTTTCTCATCATATTCACCTCCTCGTCTTTTGCTCCCGTATTTTAGGATGACCCGGAGGTCATCCTATTTTTTCTTAGCTGATTTCCTGCCTTCGTGCTTTTTCGTCTTTTTGGGTGCTGTCTTGTTGATCGCTTTTTTATGAATAGCTTTCTTCATTTTATTCCTCCACTTTTTTATGTATCCCCCAAGGGATATTCTCAATATATCAATAACGGTGCCAGCACATTTATTTGTTAGAATATTATTAAATATCAATTAGTTATGAGGAATCTCATTTTTTGAGAACCAGAAAACTGGCAAAAATATCCCTTAAATGTGCCAAATTGGCATATTTAAAATTTATATTGTATTTCATATGCCATTATGGCACTATTGATATATGATTCATATGCAGGAGCTCAAAAGTGCGCCAAAATAACGCGATAGGGGAGGGTAAGGCATAGTGGAACGAAACATGCTGATAATACGCAACTATCATGATTCTGAGTGGGAGGAGCTCAAAGAGTACATTACCAAGAGGAAGCGGTTTTTCGTCAGGGAAGCATTTTCAATAAAAGAATCTGTAAAAATAATAAGAAACGAACAAATACATATTGTGATAGCTGATTACGACCTGGCACGGGATGCTATAAAATTATTAAAAAAAATTAAAAGCTTGAACCCTTTTGTAGAAGTCATATTTCTATCAGGGGAAGTGTCATTGACAAAAGGAATCGCTGCAATGAAGGCAGGGGCATATGATTTTTATGAGTTCCCGGTGAATAAAAGACTTATCATGACCGTTGTCAATAAGGCCCTGGAAAAACAGGCTCTTTATTTTGAAAAAACAGAACTCGAA
>JBFGJU010000227.1:0-3347 GCA_041577035.1 Thermodesulfovibrionales bacterium
AAAGGGATTGTTCTTGGCAATGGACATTTTTTACGGCAGGAAATTAACCTTGGGGAAAATGCGACTTCTGGAAATATTGGCAAGAATACCCTATCAAGCCTGGGAGGTGCGGCACTACCATTCACTCAACCGGAGATTTTCAGATCCATCCGCGGTCCATACTGCTGATGATATTATTGCGTGGTCGAGAAAGGCCCAGGATAATGAATTCTGGCATTTACAGGTGGTAGACGAAAAAATGAGACTGGACGGCGTACAGCTCAACTGGTTTAAAGACATATTCGCGCCGCCGATTGCCGTATTCCAGTATAATTTCTTCTGCAGAATGCTTGCATTATTCAATATGAAGGCAGCATTACGATTAAATGCAGACTTTGAAGATCACGCAGAGCATGAATACATGACGTATGTAAAAGAACATCCTGAACTGGACGAGCAGCCTGCTGTATCGGATGTGGTGAAGAATTACGGTGACTTCAAGACATGGGGAGATGTTTTTCGTAGGATTGGACTGGATGAACGTGAGCATATGAATAACAGTCTCATACGGTGCGGACGCGAATCAGAGATTGTGCAGTCCATTGATATTTCTGAACAGGATTAATAGAGAAAAATTTCTCATTTCCATTATCAGATCCGAGATCAACGGGGCTTAACTGAATAACATTCTCCTGTAATGCATCAGACAGAAAGGGAGGTCGTCATTTGATGAGGCAAAGAGTCTGAAAAGAATAGAGACGATTAGCGCTGCTGGGCCTTAATTGATTTTCTATACTTGGTTGGAGTATTTCCGGTAACACTCTTAAAGTTCTTGATAAAATTTCCAATATCTTTGAACCCTAATTCCAGGGCAATTACGGATACGCTCAGGGCGCTATCTTTCAAGAGTTTCTTTGCTTTTTCAACACGCATGGTGGTAAGAAAATGCATAGGGCTCATCTGGACTTCTTTCTGAAAGTTACGACAAAGAGAAAATTTACTTATTCCTGCTTCTTTAGCCAGCTTTTCAAGTGTTATCTGTTTTGAAAGGTTATCCGCCATGTAGCTTAACACACGAAGTATATTCGGCGACATACTTGTGGTAGCCGTAACGAGCAGTTTAGAAACAGATTCTTCCCGGCTCATATGTGGAAATCTTTTTTCAAGTGCAATGCCTCGCAGTCGCACCAGATTTTTCAGGGCCTCCTTCAGCTCGAGTACATTAATCGGCTTCTTAAAGTAATCTTTAGCTCCGAGCCGGAATGATGCGACAGCGACATCCTCAGAACCAGTGTCCGTAATTACCACTACCGGTATTTCAGGGCGTTTTACCTTTATATCCCTCAGGGCCTTGAGTCCATCTGCAGATTTATCTCCCCAATCGATAAGTGCGAGATCAACAGAGCGATTTTTGGCAACGTCAAGAGCATCTTTCAGAAGGCATAAGCTAACAGTATATCCTTCTCCTTCAAGGACATTCTTGAGCTCATGAAAAGTCGTATCACATATTAACAGGATATTCATGACAATTTTTTATATAACTGATTATATACAATCTGCAACCATTTGAAAAGATCAAAAATAAAAATGACAAAAAATATACATTATGTGGCTGACGATATCAGGGTCGAGTATATCGAAAACATCCTGTAAATAAACAAAAATAGTGATATCGCCCTGTTTTTGTGAACGTATAATTCCAACATCCACAATATTTCCAATATCCACAATAATTCCAACATTCACAATAATTTCAGCAGCCCCATTGTACAATATTCTATGGCTATTTTTCGCTCGCATAACTGCAGAATCGCGTTTGTTATCATCGTCTCTATCGTAGTACTCGCGACGGCGGGTTCTTATTTCCTATATAAAGAACGTAAGAGTGCTCTTCTTTCAATACTGTCTGATCGGGCTGGCTTGATCATAGGACACAAGGTTTCTATCGGTAATATGGTACTCAGCTATCCAGATGGATTATATCTGTATGACATACAGATTCAAAACCCGGAGTCTTTTCAGTCGGGCAACCTCCTAACGATAAAAAAGGTATTTCTGGAAGCAGACATAAAGGCTTTAATATCAGGACGTTTTTCCTCTCGTGGCATAACAGTGTTTGCTCCGGAGCTGATACTTATGACTGATAAAGAGGGTCGAATGAATATTTCGGACACATTAAGATATTGGTTTAGAGACAAGACTGCGTCTCAATATGAATATGAAATTGACAGCTTTCGTATCGTTTCCGGGGTGTTTGGATATCAGCAGGATGATGCCTATACGTATGCAGTTGATCTGGACATTAAAAACATATCTTCGAATCCTGGAACCAAGACCCTGCTACATGCGGCGGTAACACATGATACTTCAGGAAAGATGGTTCTTGATGGGTCGGCATTTATCCAGGACAGCCCTCAAAAATTTGATATTACTATTTCAGGGGAAAATGTCCATGGTGCCATAGTAAAAGAGTTGTCTGACACATATAACCTTGATATTACGGGGGTGAAGACAGAGCTGAACATTGCTGTAAAGGGGGATGCTGACAGGGGCGCATCTATTACCGCAAAAATCCGGATGACAGATGGCGGCACTGCTTTCCGGCAGATAAAAGTGAAACATGTTGGTCTTGACATAGATACGTATTATGATATCAGCCGGGATTCCGTGTTTATCCATAAGGCCGTCTTGACAGATTCACGGATGCGGGTTGCGTCTCTGAAGGGAGAGATCAGTAATCTGTCCAACTCGAGAGCATATCAGGGCGAATTGCAGATACATGAACTGGATCTCAGTGATATCAATTTCTATAACGGACTGACGGTGGGAGGAAAAATCAGCTCCGATAACCTGCGGTTTAAAGGAACGCTTCATGAGTTGCTGCCTGAAATATCAGGTTCTGTGTCGCTCCGGAATGGATATATACAGGGGGCGGATTTCGCTGCAGACAATCTTCAGTCCCAGATTGATCTCTCGCACGCTCAAGGATTAGCTAACGCATCAGCTGATATATCAGCACGCATACACAAGGCACGTCTGGTTTCTCTCCGAGAGCCGCTGGAGATCGATCTTTCCGTCCGTGCGCAGCAAAGGGGGAAAAAAATATCTCTGGCGTCGTCCATTAACCTCTCACCCGTTCACATTTCAATGGGAAAAGCAAAATCAGCTTCTGTTTCGCACTCCCACATTACACTGGCCGGGTCTATTGAGGGTAGTATTTTTTCTGCAGATGCAGCGTTTCTGTCTGATGCTGTAACGTATGGAACATATTCATTTAACAAGATAAATAGCACGTTCCGCGTTCAGTATGCAAACAGCATTCTTACAATCAATGATCTGCACCATACTACAAAAAGGTTTTCAGGCTC
>JBFGJU010000228.1:0-3331 GCA_041577035.1 Thermodesulfovibrionales bacterium
AGCAGCCGTGGCTATTAACTTTGACATCCTAACCTCCTAATTAAGAGTAACCCCTTATAATAAAAAGATTTTTTAACAGCGATCTTTTAAAAAATACTATTCTCTCTATTTTGATACTTTTTACTATATAAAATCAAACCGACTGAGGTAAATCTTACCGTGTTTTTAAAAAAGCAGGCAATGCATTCGCCTCCCGGGGGCCAACGGTAATCTTCCATCCCGGAAGTTTTTCCTCGATAGCGCCGCTGAGAATAGCTACATAACCCGGTATAATCAATTCCTTGTTAGCCACGTCCTTATCAATACCGCTTTCGGTTATAAACTGCGCTATCTTTGATGCAGTGAATTTCCCGGCTGCCCATGCAGTTAACACAGAAAGTCCTTCACAGTCCATCACGGCGAGCCTGCTGGCCACCTTGCTGTTTTCTATTTCTCCAGAGACAATGAAGTAGGTAAGAGAAAAATTTGTCGTGATGAACAGCGGTGACTCAGGCTGTGGTTCACCAATGCTGTAGATCTTCTGTTCAACCTGCATTGGCACCTGAGGGTCAGTATATATATTCTGTCTCAGAGTAAATAACGCGAGATTCTTCCATTTTTCAACACTGCTGAGTACGAGAATTGACGCATATTTCGTAACGCCGACCGTGGCGAGCAAAGATTCAAACAGACTGTCGTCCCGCTGGACCAGATTGATAATGGGATACCCTAATGGCTTAAAGTTCTTTTTCACGGCAGCCCGCCGAATCAGGGTGTTATGTTCAATCATCTCTTTTGCCGTTTTCGCACCTGAGTCAATCACCATATCCTCGACACCGAGGGACTTGATCTTCTCGGTAAGGTCAGTAAGTTCTTCAGGGCTGTTCCCGGCAACACCGAGTATCGCCTTATGCTCCTTTGCAACAGCTGCCATTGCCTCTGCATTTGAGGCATTCGCGCCATAGAGAACCGGATTTTTCCCGGCAAAAAGCTTGAGCGCTGCCTCTCCTGCCTGGGCATCACCAGTACAGATGATCACAGGAACATCCGGTGCCTTGGACGCGATGATTTTTCCGGCAGCCTCGAATTTTCCTGCATCATTCGATATATTGGTAAGTGCGATCGCGTCTACTCTCAGTTTCTGCCCGACCCGGTCGATCTCTGAATTCAGGACCGCCTCAACACGTGCTGTTATCTCTTCTTCTGAAAGTGAATCCTTTATCTCGATGGCAAACGCACAGGGATTAACAAATTTCTTGTCGTGTCTGAAAAGCACGGTCTCTTCACCCATCTTGACAGCTTTGTCACCCGAGCCAAACGTTATCGGCCTGACCGGTGGAGCTGACGCTTCGCCAAGGACCTGCTTTGCTTCATCAGAAACATCCGGACAGGCATCGAGTGAAGCCTGCCGTTGAGCGAGTTTCATGGCAAACGCGAGACAAGTAGGAAAACCACACTTCTTGCAGTTCGTCTTGGGTAACAGTTTAAATATTTCAACACCTGATAAAGCCATATCATTCCTCCAATATAAACAGCCTCAATTTTATGTGAGTTCCTCTATCAGTTTTTCAACAGCCTCAACAGCCCTGGGGTGTCTCATAATAAGCAGTTCACTGCCGGCAATGAGCAGAGATGCTCCGGTCTGTGCTTCCCAGGCAATACCTCTCTCCTCTGTAGCTCCCCACTCGGGAAGATCAGATTCCGGCGCCTGTGATTCTTTTACCTTCCAGACATACATGCCGACATCCCCAAGCATGGGAGGCTGCATTGTTACATCATTCTGCGTAAGGGCAGCAAGCCTGATTCTTTCCATAACTGAATACGTGTATTCAAGACCATATCCCAGCGCAGAGCACATCGGATCCGTAATAAGACGTTCCTTTTCAAAACCCATCTGGGTCAACAGGATATTCAACTGCTTAGAGAGATTAATATCAAGCTCTGACATTGCTATGAGTTTATGGTTATTGGCCATTGCCGCCGCCGCAATCGTTTTGTAGTTTGCTTCCTGGGCCTTGCCGATAACACAATTTTTGTCTTTTGCCGCCTCTGAAGCAGCCACAAGCACCGGCGCATCCTTTTCAACATGATTGCTTCCGAGGATTATAAGCGGGATATCAACAGCAGAGAGGATATCAGAAACAGTCTTGGCTGCTTCTTCAGGAGAGCGATTCTCCCGGTCAGGGTGCGTACCGACCAATCTCAATGCAAGAGCCTTTGCTTTCAGCGTATCCTGACAGAACTGCGCCCATTTTACCGGGTCATCCGAAACACTATCATACGGTTTTCTGACGCTCTCAGGCCAATCGGACGGCGGGACATCCTGAATTTCATAGGCAATGACCGGCTTAAAAGGGGTCTGGCCTTCGAACGAATGAAAACTAAGGACGTTTTCCCCTCCAATGGTTACTGCTTTATCTCCCGTCCCGATCGTTAACGGATAAACTGTTCCGGAATACGTTTCTTTGGGTGGTGTAAAAGCCATGCTATCCTCCTCAAAAAACCACAGACGTGTTTTTTACATTTCCAAATACGAATGGGCGTATAGAGTCTTCCCCATTATCACATCTATGGTCTTTGTTATTTCTGTCATTTTTTGAGTATCATCAATCTTTTTGCCAGCGAGAATATCATCAACCAGGCTCTTTTCCTCCATGGCTTCTGCCATCTCATGGGCATCAGCTATTGCAGACGTTAAACCGGCATTCATGAGCATGACAAAATAATATTTATTCAACAGCGGTCTTACGTGTTTTGGACAACCGTTGGAAATATTGCTCAGGCCCACAACGGTCTTCATTGGTGGATCATTTATTTCCTGAAACATCTTTATTGCCTCAATAACCTTTATGGCCTGGTCCTGGGTAGTCGCTATCTGAAGCACCAGAGGGTCAAGGTAAATATCTTCAAGGGGAACACCGTATTCCATGGCCCGCGCCATAATCTCCGAAGCAATCGCTGTCCTCTCTTCGGCATCAGCGGGTAGTCCTCCCTTGCCCACGGTCAATCCGATAACCCCGCAGTTATATTTTGCCGCAAGTTCGAGTATGGGAAATCTTTCTGGATCATTTGATGTAGAATTGATCAGTGCCTTTCCCCATGCATCATTATGAACTTTCAATCCCGCTTCAATAGCCTGTGCATTTGTCGTATCAAGACATACCGGAAGCTGGACAACTTCCTGTATCGTTGTCACCATCCACTGCATCAGGTCCTCACCGCCGTCTTCCGCAGGTCCGATATTCGCATCGATCATT
Organism: Thermodesulfovibrionales bacterium; assembly: GCA_041577035.1. Taxonomy (GTDB): domain Bacteria; phylum Nitrospirota; class Thermodesulfovibrionia; order Thermodesulfovibrionales; family UBA6898. The sequence goes on from JBFGJU010000228.1 coordinate 3,237, forward strand.
CCGGAACCAGCTTTCCATTGAGCTGTGGCAATTTCCTGGATCGGCCCCTTGTCTTTTTTCATCATAGCCTCACGCACCCTCTTGGCAATGATACT
>JBFGJU010000229.1:0-3319 GCA_041577035.1 Thermodesulfovibrionales bacterium
AGGCTCGCATACGCCTATACAGAATTATTGAGCGTCGGAGTACAACAAACGACTCCTGAGTACGGGTAATTGATAGCAGAAAACTATCGTATGAGCATAGAGTGTTTCTCCTGCGTTGATAGTGTACCCGTTTGTCATTTTCGCAATTACATCATAGTCAGCCGAATTATTATTAGCTCCGCATTATATGGACAAAACAGCTGAACGATGGCTCTGGCTTTTACCGCTGATCAGCGGAGGGGTAGTCCTGGGTTGTCTGGTGTATTGCCGCATATGGTGGACACCCGCGCCCATGGGTATCGGAGATCCGGACTGCAGCGTTGTCTGCTGGATGTTCTGTAGAACCATGAATAATGTTTGGTTTGCCCTGGGAGTATTGTTCTCGTTTATCTCTCTGCAGGGCAGTGTTATGATGCTGTTTCATATGAGACGGGCACGAATGGTTACGCTGGTTGGCGGGATTCTAATACTCCCTTCAGGACTGTTAAATCTTATCGCTTTCTATTATAAAAAATCTTAATGTGAATTGTTCATCTCCTTAGATATTTTCGATTGCCCAGGCCGCGGGAAGGAAAAATGATGAAAAGCAAGATAAAAACATATCCAGTGGTTTTAACATTACGGAAATGTGCTCTGTCATCCTCTCTTATTATCCAGAAAAGCGAAATTCGAATATCGTCATACGCCGCGATCTGATCTCTTGCGACCGCCGCATGTGCTGAATGTGAGGACTTCGTGTGCCTCATGGAGGAGAGTTTTTATTGATAAACCGTAAGGACATGCGCCTGCGCATGATTCGTCTTCACAGGTGCGGCAGTCCCCGGCTTTGTTTCTGAGCATGGCATAAGACTCCATTGCTGTTTTTTCCATCCCGTAATCCCTGAAATACATCCCGTAACGGAATGTCGTCGCGATTTCCACGCCCGCGGGGCATGCGGACTCACAGTTATTGCACCCTGTCCTGCAATACTCTTCCGAGTACTGTGCGGCGTATTCATGGAGCGTCTTCTCATCTCTGGCAGTGAATCTCTCTCCCGAAGCGGTGAGATAGAGGTCGAGTTGAGAAATGGTCTTAAAGGTTACGACAAGCCCGTTTATCTCGGGGTGGCTCAGCACCCATTTGAATGCCGCCGGCTGAAACGGCACCCCTTTACTAGAGAAACTGAAATCCCTCTCTCCGGCCAGTGTCTTCATCGCAATAATGCCGATTCCTCTCTTTTTTGCCTCTTTCAGGAGATCCATCTTCTGGAGCCATGACCTTTTTTTCTTCTGCCGTTCAAGGATGCGTTGTCGCGCCTCTTTCAGCACCTCCGGGATGTCTGAAAAGTGCATGAAATTGAACGTCGGCATGATCACATCAAAATGGCCTGACTTGACCGCTATCGTGAGAAGCTCCTCCATGTTGTTTGGGCCGTGGGATGAAACTCCAAGAAAACGAATCTTGCCGGCTTTCTTCAATACCTCAACGGCTGAGAGCATCTCTTCGTCCAGCAGGCGTTTTTTTTCTTCCTCCAGATCCGCGCTCACTGAACCCATCGAATGGACGAAACAGAAATCCAGATAATCCGTATTCAGCCGTGAAAGACTCTTTTCAACCGCCTGAACGTAGTCATCTTTCGTGCTCCCGTACCGCAGATGCCCACCGCGAAAACGGGTTCTGCAGAATTTCGACGCCAGGATAATCTTCTCGCGCTGGATCTTCTTCAGTGCCTTACCGATATACTTCTCGGCCTGACCGTAATCAGGCGAGGTATCGATATAATTTATCCCCCTGTCTATGCCCCGCAGCACAAGAGACGCGGAACTGAATCTGACGCTGCCCATTGAAATGTCGCTCATCTTCAGACCGGTATTCCCGATTTCCTGGTACCGCCTGATCGATGGCTTTTGTGTATCGGCCGCTGCCCGCAGGGGAGCGCTCGTAAGGGCCGCGGTCACGGCTGCTGATGTCTTCAGAAAATCACGACGATTCATACCCCACCTCCCGTTATCCTGCATAGGGTTTTGCGAACTATCATCCGGCACACATCGAAATGATACCCCCTCGCGTCTTTGTGTGCGTGAAAGATGCTCACATAAAATCAGTCTATCAAAGATTCAGGGTCATGACAAGATGTTCAGGGATTCATGCGTAAACATCGTCGTATTTTTTCTGTTTAAAATGTAATAATATAAAGTAAGTGTAGAAAGCATAAAAATCACGAAAGATTCGTGACACTACTCATGTTTAGTCATTTTCATAATGAATGTAACAGTTATTTTTGATATGAGAATGAAAAACGATACAATCACGTGTTATCGTGTCCTTTATACATGGAAGATCTGAAAATAAATGTGCATGCTCGATCAAATACTTTACTGGCCAATAACGTGCTGGCCATAGGGATAAAGCGATGATTTGGGAATCTACTCTCATAATGACCATTATCGATGTAATGATCATTGTTATCACCCTTATTGTATTTTGGAGTTATTATCAAAATAGAAAGCTGCTTAAACAATTAAAGATGCAGTATGGCGTTACAATTATTCTGGGTGGTTTCTATATCATGGCGTTTCTCTATTATGTGGATATTTTGATCATGCATGTATTTCCACTGTTTATGCCAATGAAACAGGCAATGAAGATCATGACAGATTTACATCTGAATTATAACTGGATATTATCGGCAACAGGATTTTTCCTGTTATTAATCGGAATGGTTTACCTTAATAGAAGCATATTCCCCAGGATTATGCTTTATCAGAAAGAACTTGAACTATCATCCATAACTGACGAATTAACGGGCCTCCTTAATCGCCGTGGTTTTTTAAGATTTGCAGAAAAACAGATTGCAATGGCTGAGCGACATAAGAGTAATTTCTCTCTTCTTTATTTGGATCTGAATGACATGAAAATTATTAACGATGAATTTGGACATCATGAAGGTGATCAAGCACTAATAAATTTAACCAATATACTGAATAATACGTTTAGATCATCGGATATAATTGCCCGTGTGGGAGGGGATGAATTCGCTATCCTTATGACAGGGGCGAAAGGAACCGCGGCTGAAAAAGCCGTAATTGAAAACTTACTGGATAATCTGAGGAACTATAATAAAAACACTGAAAAAGGGTATGCATTATCAGTCAGTACGGGGATTGTGTATTACGACCCTGCACATCCGTGTTCTCTTGACGAACTGATTTTCAGAGCAGATAAGTTAATGTATGAAAACAAAGAGCGTTATCAATTTGAGAAAGCGGGGCTTAAGCAGCTGAAGAAGATAACGCGAGAAAAAAGAATTGCTAAACGATACGATGTTGAAAATGAATA
>JBFGJU010000230.1:0-3308 GCA_041577035.1 Thermodesulfovibrionales bacterium
ATATCGTTCTTGATGTCACAGAGGTGCGCATCCTTGGTTGCCTTATTGAAAAAGAAATGACCACACCTGAGTATTACCCGTTGTCCCTGAATGCCTTGGTCAACGCCTGCAACCAGAAATCGAACCGCAATCCCCTTGTCTCCTATGATGAAACTGCTGTGGCTCAAGGACTTGATAGCCTGCAGAAAAATGATTTTACGCGGAAAACACTCTCGGCGGGGAGCCGTGTCCCGAAATACCTGCATACGGTTCTGGAACGGTTTGATCTGTCAAGACAGGACATGGCCATTGTCTGTGAGCTCATGCTGCGCGGCCCCCAGACCGTGGGGGAGCTCCGTACTCGTGCTGAACGGATGGCCGCCTTCGAAAATCTGCAAGAGGCAGAAAAAACATTGCAAGGTCTTATGGAACATGATCCGCCACTTGTTGTAAAGCTGCCAAGGGAGACCGGCAGGAAGGAGTGCAGGTACATGCATTTGTTTTCGGGCAGCACCATTGCAGAAAAAATAGCACATGATTTGCCAGTTGAACCTGTCCAGCAACAGGAGAGGATAAACAGTCTGGAAGGAGAGATTACAAGGCTCAGAAGCGAGCTTGAGGAACTGAAGCAGGCCTTTACTGATTTGAGATCACAATCCTGACCCCATTTGTGACTTGCCGATCAGAAACTATCATAAAGAAAGTCTTTTTCTTAGATGAACACTTACAATCTAACCTTCCCCCGATACACGCATTTTCTCTTATTAAAATGATATCAATCCAGAAGAATTATGCAAATTCAAAAAACAGGACAAATAGATTCCTCAAGAGAGTACATTACCGGGCTCAACAGATACTTGCTATTGCAGATAATTGATCTCTCCGGCAAGATTCGTTATTCGATTAGATAAACGAGAGCAGACATCGATGCCCGCCTATCCCTCTTACGCTGTTTCTGCTATGTCTTCTCTGTTTTTTACAATCTCCCTGATGCGAAACCGTGCCTCTGCCAGCAGATCATAGCATTCATCATAGGAAAGCTCCAGTATGCGCGCAATAGTTATCACTCCATGCCCGTTTTGAAATTTTGCGTGGATAAAGTGGATCATGTCATCAATATGTTTGCGTTCACCGCACAGAATGCTGCATGCCTTTTCACGCATCTCATCATGATTAACAGAATGTTCCATATGTTATTCCCTCCTCTTTATCTTTTTTTACTGATCTCCCCTCATATGCTTCTTACTTCATCATACTACAATTTTCATATGAATTAAAGTTAAAATTATCAAAATATATAATAATCATTGTATCATGATAAAACGCCCTGATATATAATAAAAATACCGTGATTGATGATACCGGCAGTTAAGCAATAGTGGAAAAACATTGAACATAACCCGTTCTTTTAAGATCAATTATTACCAACTAGCTGCTACTTTAATAAAAAAAAGGATAATCTGTTATCATAAATACCGGATGACATCAGGACAAGGAGGCGGCATATGAAAGGTGACAGTATTGTTGTTGAAGAACATCATATAAAAGCTGCTCAAGGAGCCGTCACGATAATGCTTCCTGAGATTATGAAAGCCAAGGGCAGATATACCATTTCTGTGGCAGGCGAGTCAGGGAGCGGCAAGTCGGAGATCGCCTCTGCCATCGCGGATGAACTCAAGGCAAAAGGTATCACGTCTATCATTTTCCAGCAGGATGACTATTTCGTATACCCGCCAAAAACGAACGATGCGACGCGAAGAAAAGATATATCCTGGGTTGGACCGCAGGAGGTCAAGCTCGATCTTCTCGACCAGCATCTCGGTGACTTCCTCGATGGTAAAGACCATATTATAAAGCCGCTCGTCGTTTATGAAGAAGACTGTGTCGAAGATGATACAATGCAGCTGGGTGATGCAGAAATTGCTATTGCTGAGGGCACATACACGACCCTCCTTAAAAACGTGAACTGCCGTATTTTTATTGACCGTGATTATCGGGACACACGAAAACACCGGGAAAAAAGAATCCGGCATGCCTCTGAACTGGATCCGTTTATTGACAAGGTTCTTGCAATAGAGCACGGGCTTATATCCGAGCATAAAGCAAAAGCATCTATTATCGTGAACAAAGATTACGAATCATCACGGCATACCCATTAAGAACAGAGAAAGGGACAGATGCATATCACTTTTCTGAATCCACAGGGAAACTTTGATCAGAACGATTCTCATATGACCGAACACCCTGATTTTGGCGGACAACTCGTATATGTAAAAGAAGTCTCTATGGCACTTGCAGATATGGGTCACAACGTTGATATCGTCACCCGCCGGATTCAGGATACCGAGTGGCCCGAGTTCGATAGGGAGATAGACTTTTACACAGGGTATGAGAATGCATTAAGGATCGTTCGCATCCCGTTCGGAGGTAACACATTCCTCCGGAAAGAACTGCTCTGGGAGCATCTGGATGAATTTACTGACAGGATACTCAGTTTTTACGGCTCGACTCTTCCGGACTTTGCCACAACCCATTATGGCGACGGCGGCCTGGCCGGTGTATTGCTCAAAAAAAAATCAGGTCTCGGGTTCACCTTCACCGGACATTCTCTCGGAGCACAGAAACTCGACAAGCTCGGAATGAACAGTGAAAATTTCCATGAGGTGGATACACATTATTTCTTTTCAAAAAGGATTATGGCTGAACGCCTCAGCATGCAATATGCCTTTAAAATTATCACCTCAACCCGGCAGGAGCGGTTTGAGCAGTATGCGCATCCTCTCTATAAGGGGGCCGTTGATCCCTCTGATGACGAAAAATTCACCGTCATCCCTCCCGGGGTGAATGCACGAATTTTTTCTACGCAGGAAAGCCCTTTAGATAATACCGTGCGTGCATATATTGCGGAATTAACTGGTGGACAGACCAAACCGTTTATCATCGTATCAAGCAGGCTTGAGGACAAGAAGAATCACAAGGGCGTTATGGAGGCCTTTGCCCTGTCACCGGCTCTTCAAAAAAAGGCCTGCCTCGGTCTGGTGCTGCGCGGCATTGATGATCCATTCCGTGAAGCCGGACAGTTACCAGAACAGGAGCAACAAATTTTGAATGATCTCCTGGATGAGGTCAGAAAACACAATCTTACAGACAAGGTTTTTTTCCTGAACCTGAAATCGCAACAGGAGATCGCCGCTGCGTATCGTTACTTTGCCGGTCTCGGGTCCGTCTTCACACTAACATCCTTTTATGAGCCATTTGGCCTTGCGCCGATCGAGGCAGCTGCCTGTGGTTTACCCGCAGTCGCAACTAAAAATGGTGGTCCCTCTGAA
>JBFGJU010000231.1:0-3305 GCA_041577035.1 Thermodesulfovibrionales bacterium
AGCGGGCCTGTCCGCGACGGGGATAATCACCATGATATGATGTCGTGAATCACGCTGTGCACGGGACAACAAATGCTCAAGCTCTCTGAATATTTTTCTCTGAAGATCGAGAAGCCGGTGATCAAACCCAGTGTCAACAATATCGTGCTCTAACATTCTTAAGGAATCTTCATAAAGTGGTTTTACTGTATCTATTGCATAAATTACATCTTCTGCTGAAGCGATCCGGTTAGATTCTGCGAGAAGCTTTTTGTGCATGGAGACTGCAGAGGGATTGTTTTTATAGAGAGAAAAGAAATGGGTTGCCTGGGGAAAAAGATCATTTGTTTTCATGAAAAAAAAGCGCTATCGCCCTGATGAATATTTCGGGAATTCATCCTTGTCAAGAATAACATCGATCAGATTAATACTCTTGTGAAAATCAACCAGATGAAAGATTCTGTCGGCTTCAGACGTTGAAGAAACACGATAATACTGTATGTTAAAAGACTCAGCAAGCTTTGAGAAATCAGGGTTCAGGAAGTCGCTTGCGATAAACCTTCCTCCATAGTTATAAAACTGGTTCTTCCTGACAAGCCCGAGCGTTCCATTATTAAGCAGGACTACGGTAATAGGAATCCGGTAATTTACTGCTGTCATGATCTCCATGCAGCACATCTGGAAGCCTCCGTCTCCGATAAGAGAAATGACTGGCCGTGAGGTAGACAGTTTTGCCCCGATTGCAGCCGGGATGGCGTGACCGAGTGATGACAGTCCTGAATTCGGGAAATAACATCTGCTGCTCGAAATCTCACAAAAACGCTGCATATAAATAATATTATCGTCAAACAATGATACATTCCCGTTGAAAAACCGGTTCAGATTTCTGAGAAAGTGGCTTATGAGAAGGAATTCGTCGTCTCTGACATCATGGTTTGCGTATCTGGTTCTGTATTTATTAACATCATCTGAATTTTTAGGGGGGATCTTTTCTGCATTAAGCATTTGGAAGAATGCCTTTACGTCTGCACGCAGTGCCAGATCTGCCTGAAATACCTTATTAAGCTGTTTCTCAATGAGGTCTACCTGGAGTATCTTTTTTCCTTCCAGTAATTTCTGGTTCCAGTTGAAGCTGGTCCGCTCGCCGAAACTTGCTCCTGCAAATATGACGAGGTCTGCTTTTTCTGATATATACCGCTGTGCAAGCTCATTTGCCGTGATGCCGAGAACACCGAGACAAAGGTCAGACGATTCCGGGATAATTCCTCGAGCCTTAAGGGTGGTTGCGAGGGGTGTCCGGGTAGTGCCACAAAATTCTGAAATAAGCTCTTCTGATCGCGAACTGACGCAGCCGTGTCCCGCGATGATGACCGGATGATGAGCATCCAATATCATTGACAGGATTTCTTTTGAAGGAAGATGGTCATCATGTTCTGGTGTTAACATAGACGAAGGGTGTATATCGTTTAATATGCTTTCATCAATGGTTTCTTTCAGTACATTGTATGGAAAGCTGAGGAGTACCGGGCCGGGATTTTTTGAAAGGAGTATTTTTGTGACATTCCTGAATATCTTCAATATATAATCGGTGCGTTGTACAATAGTATGGTATTTGGTAATACCCTTGAAAATATAATTCTGATTAATACTGTGGCCCTGACCGGAACTCTCCTGCAACGCGCCCTTACCAAAAGAATATGTCGGTGTTTCTCCGGTGAAGGCGATGACCGGGAGTCGGTCCATATATGCGTTAGCCAGTCCGGTTACAAGGTTTGTGGCCCCGGGGCCTGCCGTTGCAATGCAAGCGCCGATATTTCCTGAATGGCGGGCATACCCTCCGGCCATGAAAGCGGCGCCTTGTTCGTGCTTTGTGAGAACAGCCGTAATGTCTGAGTCAAGAAGGGCATCAAATACAGGAAGGATATGAGCGCCGGGAATCCCGAAAATATGCTTTGTGCCGAGACCCTCAAGATATTTAACAATAAACGTGCTGACCGTTATACTCATTGAAAAAAGCCTGTTTCTGAAGTCAACGGTCTGAAGGGGCTTCTATATAAATCTTTCATTCAGTTTTCGAACGGCACGGATGAAAGCCTTCCTGCCTTCACCTGAATCAATATCAATCCCCTGACTCTTCATTTCTTCTCTGAGGCAGTCGAGGGCCTGCAGATATATTTTGTCTAAGGTAAAAGATGTGTTGATCTGGTGATTTTTTTCTTCGTCCCTGATATCTGTCATAGTAAGATGAATTGCGGCCTTAAACCGCTAGATTTCATCCTCACTCATTTCATGAATTGCACTGCACTTATAGCATATTCTGTTTCCGTCGTTGTTTACACCAACAGGATCCAATCTGCTCAAAATCGCGTCACATTCTGCGCAGACGCCTATGATGGTATTCATGCAATAACCGCAGAAGGAATATTCAGCTTCTGTCACAGGATGCTTCCACCCGCTGATATCATGAACTTCATGGCATATGTGGCATTTTTTCATTTATGGTTCTTGATCCCTGAAGATTTCTGCTATTATAACATTTTGATTTTGTTTATTATATTATGAATAGCGGGTTTATGGTAAAAAGAATAATACTGCTTATTATGTCTGCTTCTCTCTTTGGAATCTTACTCACAGGATGTAGTTATGAGCCAAAGAACCTGAGCCCTAAAGAAAGAGAAGGGTATGAACTGTATAAAGTCTACTGCAGGCAATGTCACCGTCTTCAAAAGCCAAAGGCACAGATGGCCGGGGACTGGCCTGATACATTGGATAAAATGCAACGGCTTATGGAGGAAAAAAGCAGGAAAAACAGCCGAATACAAATAATAAACAATGAGCAGAAAGCGAAAATACTGATGTTTCTTGAGAGCCAGACGAAAAAACCGTAATTCGTGACTCGTAATTCGTGAACTGAGAACGTTGAACTATCAACGCAAAGCGCAAAGAGCAGAGCGCATAGCAAAAAATGACCGTAAAAACTGATATCTAATATCTGACATTCAATATCCCAAACAAAAAGGCATTAAACCGTGAACAGTAGACAGCAAACTGTCAACGGATACTGCAGATACAGAAAGAAAAACGGAGAACGTAGAATTGAGAACTGTGTACTGTCAACAGTGAACAGTTTTTTATAAGCCTGATGTAGATCATAGAATACATGACGCATAAAGCCGTATACTGTGAGCAAGAACAGAATGAGAGGAGATGGCTATGGCGGCAAGAAATATTATACGGATAGACGAAGAAAAATGTGATGGGTGCGGGCAGTGTGTTGTTGACTGTGCTGAAGCAGCGCTTCAGATCGTTGACGGTAAGGCAAAGCT
>JBFGJU010000232.1:0-3277 GCA_041577035.1 Thermodesulfovibrionales bacterium
AGGGAAAACAACCCTTATTAACACGATCACCAGAATCTACCGGAAGTGCGGTCAGAGGGTACTGCTCGCCGCCCCAACAGGCAGGGCTGCAAAAAAAATGTCTGAAGCCACCGGATATGAGGCAAAAACCATACATCGGCTTCTTGAGTTCAGCCCGAAAGACAGGGGATTCAAAAAGAACGATCTTAATAAACTTGATGCGGACCTTATCGTCGTAGATGAAGCATCCATGATAGATACCCACTTACTGTATTATTTGCTCAAGGCTGTACCGATTCACGCAACGGTGATTTTTGTGGGAGATGTTGACCAGCTTCCTTCTGTCGGCGCTGGAAATGTACTGAAGGATATGATTGATTCGGGGCGTATTATGACGGTAATGCTGCACGAGATATTCAGACAGGCGCAGGAAAGCAGTATTATTATGAATGCCCACAAGGTTAACACAGGGGCGTTTCCCGTTTTTTCATCTGATAGAAATAATCTGCAGGATTTCTATTTTGTTCAGATGGACGATCCTGAAAAAACCGTTGGATTGATCGTGCACATGTGTAAGAACAGGATACCGGAGCGTTTTGGCTTTGATCCTGTAGAAGATATTCAGGTATTGACTCCCATGCATAGAGGCATTGCAGGTGCTGTTAACCTTAACGCCGAGTTACAGAAAGAGCTGAATCCGTCAACTCATCAGCTTACACGCGGCAGCATTACCTTAAAAACTGGTGACAAGGTCATGCAGATTGCAAACAACTATGACAAGGATGTCTACAATGGAGATATTGGGAAAATAATAAGCATCAATCCGGAAGATCAGGAAGTGACTGTTTCCTATGAAAAAAGACCGGTTGCTTATGAGTATGCAGAGCTCGACGAAATAGTGCTGGCCTACGCGGTTACGGTACATAAATCTCAGGGCAGTGAATATCCGGCAGTGGTGATGCCCCTGCTCACCCAGCACTATATGCTTCTGCAGCGCAATCTTCTTTACACCGCAATAACGCGGGGGAAAAAGCTGGTTGTTATCATAGGAACGAAAAAGGCACTTGCTATTGCGATCAAAAACAATAAAACGCAGATGAGATATACGCGATTGCAGTACCGTTTGAGAAACATGGAAACGAGTTCTTCAGTTGAGGTCTGAAAGATCTTTTTGCGATTTTGGAATTGTATTGTAAAGGTATGCAAAGCAAGCTGCCAAATGAGACAGGCAGGAGAGAGAAGCATTTTGAGAATTCTCGTTTCAATCCTATGGCTGCTTTTTACGCTGTTTCTGCTCGTACATCGCCTTATCAGCTTTATCAAGCAGATCAACTATAGAATAGGGACAATCAGGGTCACAGTAGGTTACGCCAACGCTTACTGACAGCACGGTACGAAGTTTCTTTTTTGTGTTGAACTCATCGAGCTTTTTCTGAAATCGCTCGACGATCAGATCGATATACTCTTCTGTCGTACCTACAGGAAAGAGTACGAATTCATCGCCCCCCAGACGTGCAATGATATCCGATTCACGGAAGGTATCCGTGAGAACCCTGGCCGTATTGATCAGGGCATAATCTCCCTCTTTGTGACCAAAGGAATCATTGATTATCTTCAGACCATCCACGTCAGCATACAGCATATACACTGCCTGCTTTGCCCGGCTAGCCATCTTAAGCTGCTGTTCACATAATGTCAAAAATCCCCGCCGGTTATACAGACCAGTGAGCTCATCAGTAAGAGAGAGCATGCGTAATTCCTCTTCCATTTCATTGCGTTCTGTAATGTCCTTTGAAACAATCGTTACTCCTTGTGTGGTTCCATCAGCTCCCATAAGCGGGCTTAATGTTCTGAGGAAAAATCGTTCGTCTCTTCGACTCCTGTGTGCATGGTGGGAAGACTCACCAGTTCTAAATACCGCGTCGATCTTCTCCATAAAATCCCGTGTTTCCTCGGTCGAATGGAAACCACCGTAATCCTGTCCAATATAATCATCTTCAGACAATCCTAATCTCTCCAAATGCCTTTTGTTCATAAACATATACTGGTAATTCCTGTTAACAAGATATATTGAATCATCAGTAGATTCTACCAGTGAGCGGTATTTTTCTTCGCTGAGCTTCAGCGCATTTTCTATTTCTTTGCGCTCGGCCTGCACTGCTTCCAGAGATGAAATCTGCTTCTGTAATTCCAACAATTCATCCATAAGCTGCTCTTTTGTCTTGGTCGTTTTCTTCACTGAAATCAGCCCCTCGCTGTTCTCAATAGTAGTGCTCTATGATAATCTTCCAGGAGACTCTTTGCAAGAGAGAAATCGCATAGGTGCCAGGTCCCACCGACTGCCGGTAAAATATACAATTTTGTCATTTATAACAATTTTGTTTATTTTATCACAAGCCATTTCCTTGCATTTCAAGCACTTTTCTCCTGGCACGGTTCTCGCAGTACAAGAGTCAATTGAAATTTAAAAACTGGAGGAGAAGATGAAACAAATCTATGTATTAGTTATGACGATGTTATTGCTGTTAGGTATCGGCATCAGCAGTTCGTACGCCGAGGAACCGGACGTATCCGGAATTGCATCTGTTGACATCTTGAGCAATTATGTATGGAGAGGTTTTAAGCTCAGTAATGGCGTTGTTATACAGCCGTCAGTCGGTATCACCTACGGCGGATTCGGCGCAAATCTCTGGGCAAACTATGATAACAGCACCAACGAACACAATGAAACTGATCTGACACTAAACTATGCATTTTCTCTCGACAAATTCAGCTTTGATGTCGGTTATATCTATTACGCCCTTGATGCTGTGGATGATACGCAGGAATTGTATCTGTCCGTCGGATATGACATCCTGCTCAGTCCGACGCTCACCGTATATTACGACTTTGCCGAAGGTCATGGGGCTTTTGTTACTGCTGCCGTTGGTCACGACTTTGATCTTACCAAGGGTATTGCTCTAAGCCTTGGTGCATTGGCAAGTTATAACATGGAGAGCGAATACAGCATTGGCGACTTCAGCGATTTTCATAATGGTGAGTTGTCCGCATCAGTCAGCATATCCGTCTGGAAAAACATTTCATTAGGTCCCATGATCGCCTACTCGTTCCCGTTGAGCAATGATGCTGAGGATGCCTTCAAACTGGTCAGTGACGATGGTGATGACAACCTCTTTTATGGCGGTCTGAACGTGTCGATCAGCTTTTAATAAATACAAGGAGAAACTGATGACAAAAATAGAAACAATTATAAAACCATTCAAACTCGATGAGGTAAAAGACGCCCTGAACGCACTAG
>JBFGJU010000233.1:0-3258 GCA_041577035.1 Thermodesulfovibrionales bacterium
ACGAGTGGAAGCGGCTTATGAAATTTCATTCTCCTGTCATAAAAAAATTTATCGAGGGGGAGAAACTGTTAAGGCCGACTGAACTGTTCATGTATTCCGAGGCAAAATTTCATATGGGTGATCTTGCTGAGGCGGGTAAGGGATATAACATTGTGATAACCCTTTTTCCAGAATCCGGGGAAAGTCGGAAAGCAAAAAAAATGCTTGACATTATCAATGAAAAGAAATCACCGTCACCATAAAGTCAGGAGAAAACGATGGCTGGACATTCCAAGTGGGCACAGATAAAGCATAAAAAAGCGCATGCTGATGTGAAGAAAGGTAAATTATTTACCAAAATAGTGAAAGAAATTGCAACTGCTGCACGGCTTGGCGGTGGAGATCCTGCAGGAAATCCGAGACTGCGTCTGGCAATTGAAAAGGCCAAATCCATGAATATGCCACAGGATAATGTAAAAAAAGCTATTATGAAGGGAACCGGCGAACTTCCGGGGGTTTCTTACGAAGAAATCACGTATGAGGGATATGGACCGGCTGGTGTTGCTGTGATGATCCAGGTATTAACTGACAACAAGAAGAGAACGCTCCCTGAAATCCGGCATCTTATGTCCAAAAATGGCGGTAGTATCGGAGAGGCAGGATGTGTTTCATGGATATTTCATCAGAAGGGATACGTCCTTGTGCGTAAAGGAGCCGTTTCAGAGGATTCTGTTATGCAGGTTGTGCTGGAATCGGGAGCGGAAGACATGAAGAATGATCCGGAAGAAGAACACTATGAGATTATTACCGCGCCTGAGGATTTCAATGCGGTTAAAGAAGCTGCTGAAAAGGCAGGATTTCCGTTAGCGTCTGCCGAGATCACACTCCTTCCGCAAAACTATATCATGCTCGATGAAAAACAGTCGGAACAAATGGTCAATCTGATCGATGCACTTGAAGATCATGACGATGTACAGAACGTCTATGCAAATTTTGATATGCCGGACAGCATAGCGGAGGCGGTTGGCAGATAGTATATTACGTTCTGGAATTTCTTGCCTTTTTTATATAAAGGAAGGTTTAACATGAAGAGTACCTATGTAATTCTTGCTGCCGGACTTGGAACCAGAATGAATTCTTCTCTCCCGAAGGTTCTGCATCCTGTGTATGGAATCCCAATGATTCAAAGCATTGTCAGTACCGTCAAACGATTGGATCCTAGGCAGATTATCGTGATTACAGGCAGACATGTTGATGGAATGAAGAGGGTGCTCGATGACCGGGATATTTTTTACGCCAGGCAGAAAGTGCAAAAAGGGACAGGCCATGCCCTGCGATCTGCGCGGAATGAATTAAAGCACTGCAAAGGAACCGTCGTGGTATTAAATGGTGATACGCCTCTCATTACGGCAGGGACAATCAGGAAATTTTTGATGAGGCATCATAAGAATCGTAATTTCGTTTCTGTCCTGTCCTTTCGTGCGCAGAACCCGGATTCGTATGGGAGGATTCTCAGGGATAGCAGGAGAAATGTACTGGCGGTAATTGAAGAGAGAGATGCCACTCTGAGGCAGAAGAAAATCAGGGAAGTCAATAGCGGCATATATGCATTGCATCCCGGTGCGCTCGGCTTTCTGGATGAAATTAAGATGAATAAGAAGAAGAAAGAGTATTATCTTACAGATATCGTTGATATATCTCTGCGAAGGGGGAAGAGAACTGCAGCATACTGCATTGGTCATGAAAGGGAATTCTTGGGCGTAAATACGAAGCAGGAACTGTTGCAGGCGACGAGATTTATGAAAGAAAGGATCATACGCCACTGGATTGCAAAGGGCGTGTATTTTGTCGATGAAGACTCTGTATATATACATCCTGACGCTGTTTTGGGAGCGGGAACTACTCTTTATCCTAATGTATTTATTGATAAACAGTCGATAATTGGAAAAAGAGTGACTATTTTTCCAAACGTCAGAATACTCAACAGTACTATCGGTAATGACGTTGTCATTAAAGACATGACAGTGATCGAAGGATCCGTTGTCAAGAATAAAGCCCTCATAGGACCTTTTGCGCATATCCGTCCTGACTCTGAAATTGGCAGTGAGGCCCGCATAGGAAATTTTGTTGAATTAAAAAAGACAGTAATAGGGAAAAAAACGAACGCTGCTCATCTCAGCTACCTTGGCGATGCAGTCATAGGAAGGCATGTAAACATTGGCGCTGGTACGATAACATGCAATTATGACGGAAAAAAGAAGTATGTTACCTCCATTGGCGATTATGTATTTGTCGGCAGCGATTCCCAGCTTATTGCACCGATAACGGTTGGCAAAGGCGCATATATCGGTGCCGGATCAACGATTACAAAAGATGTACCTTCATGGGCATTAGCCCTGAGCAGGGCTGAACAGCGGAAAATATTGAATTGGGCGAAAAAGAAATTTCAGACGACCGATAAAAAGAAAAAGTCAAAAATCAAAAGGAAAAAAGAAGCTTAACATGTGTGGCATTATAGGGTATTTAGGCACTAAAAATGCCGTTGAAATTATTCTGGAAGGTCTAAAGCGGCTTGAGTACCGCGGCTATGATTCAGCGGGGATAGCCTATGCCGGGAATCAGACAATAGACGTTATTCGCTGCAAGGGAAAAATCAAGGATCTGAAGGCTCTGCTGGAGGATAGGAAGGTATCGAGTTCCGTAGCGATTGGACATACCAGATGGGCAACTCACGGCAAGCCGTCTGAAGAGAACGCCCATCCCCACAGATCTGGAGGTATCGTTATAGCTCACAACGGGATCATTGAAAACTACATTGATATCAAGCATAAGCTTATTTCGAAGGGCTACCATTTTACGTCTGAGACAGACACTGAGGTTGTCTGCCATCTTATTGAAGATTATCGTAAAAGGCATTCTCTTGAAGAAGCGGTTCGGCAGGCGGTAAAGGAAATTAAAGGTGCCTATGCCCTTGCCATTTGCGATGAAAAAGAACCTTATAAAGTGATTGGTGTAAGGAAAGACAGCCCGCTTGTTGTCGGCATAGGTGATAATGAATATTTTATAGCTTCTGATGTCCCTGCTTTTTTAAATTATGCACGAGATGTTATGTTTCTTGATGAAGAGGAGATTGTGGTTATTACTCCTGAGGGCGTTATGATAACCGATTTTGAAGGTAATGCGGTTCAGAAAGAGATAACGTCAATAACGTGGAGCCCTGCGATGGCTGAAAAGGGCGGGTACCGGCATTTTATGCTGAAGGAGATTTTTGAACAGCCT
>JBFGJU010000234.1:0-3232 GCA_041577035.1 Thermodesulfovibrionales bacterium
GCTCTGTGAGCGATGGTATTTTCTTTGCTTCAATATGAACCATATAAAAGAGGAACTCTCGACTGCTGACTGTATCTGCTCTCCGTATTTCTGCGGACTCTATGATTTAGATTAATCCGAAATCCCAAATCCGCATTCTCAAATCAGAAGAGTCTCACGTTGACCAGCTCACCCTGCGCAATACCATTACAGTTGAGCGGAATCACAATAATCCCATCCGCCCTGACCAGTGTTGTAATCAAACCGGATTTTCCATAGACCGGAACCGCCCATATCCCGTTTTCTCTTTCTTCGAGGATCACCCTGACATGTTCTTCCCTGCCCGGCGAGGACGATACATTCTTGGCGAGCTGTGCCGTAACAGACAGGAGCGTATTCACCGTATGTTTCTTTTTATAACCGGACAGGATTTCCATGACCGGATGGATAAATATCTCAAAACAGACACTGACAGCAGCAGGATGACCGGGCAGGCCGAAAATCGGCACGTCATCAATACTCCCGCCGATTAATGGCTTTCCCGGCTTTAAGGAAATACCATGGAATATGAGACCCGAATGACCGATATCCTGTATCACCCGTGCCAACATATCTTTCGTGCCAACCGAGGTTCCTCCGGAAACAAGGATCATCTGAGATGTTGCAATGGCATCTTCGAGTACCGTTCGGATAAGCTGATACACATCTTTATAAATACCCTTTACTATTGGAATGCCTCCCGCTTCCTGAACGAGCCCCGCAAGCACATATGAATTAATGTCCCTTACCTGCCCTAACGCAGGTGTTGCTTCAGCCGGAAGAATTTCATCTCCCGTGGATATAATAGAGACAAGCGGCCTCTTATATACTGTTACCTGCGTAATGCCTAATCCCGCACAAGCTCCGATATCATGCGGCCTCATACGGTGGCCTCTGGTCATCAGCGTTTCGCCTTTCCGAACATCTTCCCCTTTTTGAATAACATGTTCACCGGGTGCGACCGGCCTGAGCACCTCTATCATAGCTGTATCGATAACCTGAACGTGTTCAAACATGACAACGGCATCTGCACCCTCAGGAAGCATACCCCCGGTCGGGATCTTTGAGGCATATCCTTTATTCAGCAGAAAATCAGCTTCCATTCCCATAACTACCTCTGAGACGAGATCCAGATAAGAGGGAACGCCCTCACTCGCTCCATACGTGTCGTCTGCCGCGACTGCATATCCATCAACCGTAGAACGGGAAAAATGGGGAAGATTTTCAGGTGAAGTGATGTCTTTCGACAAGACCATCCCGAGAGCGTCCGCGATATTCACGATTATTTCTCCGGGTTTCTTAACCTGAAGCCTGCCAATAAAGAGCTTCAGCGCCTCATCGGCAGTCATCAGGTTGTCCCTGCCAAGCATGTCTTTCATATCATTCTATTATAAATTTTATGAACAAAAGTATTCAGAGATTTTTATTGGCTGAAAATAACTATTCTGTTGCACCGGACATCCTTTTTTGCTATGCTACACAAGGTATGGTGGTGGGGATGCAATCGAAATCTGAAAAACATGTCGAAAGGCTGAAATGACAGAGCTAAAACCGGACAAAGTCATCGATGTCAGGGGATTGGCCTGTCCGCGGCCGCTCTTGAAAACAAAGCAGGCGTTGAGCGAGATGGAGCCCCAACAAATTCTGCACGTCATTGCAAATGATACAACAACCAGGTCTACGATACCAGCCTACTTAGGTCATAGTGGTGATAAACTCATAAAAATAGATGAAGATGGTGTTGATCTGCATCACTTCATCAAAAAGAAATAATCAGATCATCGAAGAGCATCAATTTAAAATATTAGTACAGTATTCCTCTCCTAATCAAGATAATGCCGCGCTATTCTATACACCGCCGCATCTGAAGAGACGACAGATTTAAGTGCGATAAGCGCCTCCTGACTGCCAGTCTGGCCAAGACTTCTCGCCACGCTCTTCCTGACCAGTTCGGAAGAATCCTGCATCGATTGAATCAGGGCTCCCACAGCATGTTCTGCTCTCAGCATGCCCAGGGCCTTGGCAGCGCTTTTCCTTACCCACTCATCAGAATCATTGAGAACAGGAATAAGGTGAGGCACTGCTTCCGCTGAGCCGAGCTCAGCCAAGGCATAAGCTGCATTATTCCGCACACCCACATGCTTGTCTGTCAGTGCTTTAATTAACGGCTGGACAGCCCGTTTGTCCCCGAGCCTGCCAAGATCTCTCGCTGCCTCAGAACGCTTCAGGCCTGTGCCATTCTGCAGCATTTCAGTTAAATCTTTGCATGTCACTGATCAAGACTTTAATTTATAAATTTTTTTTAATTAATTATCAATAATTTGAAGTATATAATCTCATGTTATGCATTAAGTAGGTAGGCTTAGCAACATTCACTCGTTTTGGATTCGCTGCAGTCACATGACGGTTCTTCACCGGTTATCAGGCTGTTAATGAGAGCGGCAGCACATCCTACGCCAGACCTGACCTTCACAGCACCAAAGCTGCAGTTGTTTTCGCATGCGCCACATTCCATACAGCGGTCCTGATCAATAATTCTCGCCTTCTTCTCACTCAAAGCAAAAACCCTGTGGGGGCAGACCTCGATGCATCTGCCACAGCCAGTGCAGTCATCCGTATAGAATTCAAGAGTAGTAACACCTGAAAGATATCTCATATGATACCCCATAATTGTATCTTAACGATTATCAGTAAAACAACCGACAGAACTATTCCTGTTATATACAAAGGGATACTTATCTTCAATTCTCTTTGCACCCCTGACATTCCGGTAAACGTAGTCGATCCGGTAAATTGTAGTGCAATATATGAACTGACAAGGGGAAAGAAGAGATATGCAATGAGCCCCATCAGGATATGGTAATGATTCAATCCACCTATCAGTTGAAGTGACAGCGCAACCGACAGGAGTCCCATTATGAACCCTTTAATCGCAAACGACCGAAACGGTATAAAGGGAAGGAAGACAGGGGTGAGAAACGCCCCGCTGATAACAGCGACTATGCCAAGCACCAATAACGGCATCCCCATTTCCCATGCATCTTTGAATATAATACCAGCCGGAGAAAGTCCTGATATGACAAGAAGCAATACCGCAAGAAGCGGAAATTTCTTCATCGCTGGATTGAGTTCCATAGGAGTAAGAACCAACCGGTCGAGCAGAGAAAACTGTATTGTTCGCATTTCATCAGAAGCTGTATAGCCGGATTTCATA
>JBFGJU010000235.1:0-3229 GCA_041577035.1 Thermodesulfovibrionales bacterium
ACGGGTCATGCTTGAAGGAGAAGATATGAAATTAATTAACACGCTTGCCGGGGATATATCAAGAGTAATCAAGAAGCATATGTCTTAGCATAAGGACATCAAGAGCAAAAGCTGTTTCATCGAGAGCGTAGTACGACAGCGATCATTTTCTGACTGTTTTATTTTTTCTTTTCTCTTTCAGGGGGGTTTGTTATGGGGATCCATAAAACATGTTTTAGCTATGTCTGTTTCATGTCAGCATGGTGTTTTTAATCGATGCTCCTCTTCATCTCTTTCCTTACCGGCGTTTCCCTTGTTTATCTTTTTGATTATTTCCCGTATTCGAGTGTTATGCTTCTTATTGCTGTTTCATCTTATTTATTATTGAAAAAACGGGCATTCTTTCTGCCGGTGCTCATCCTTGGACTCATATATCCTTTCATAAGAGGAGTTCCCGCTGATCATCCTCATGACATCTGGAATAAAGAGCTGGTTGTGACCGGGGAGTTCAAACCGGAAAGTCCTTCGGCTGTGCCACGCGACAACCCCCTGCAGGCCTTTCACGTAGCTTACGCTTTCGATCCGGATTCAGGCACAGAAATAGACACACTGAAAAATACAGAAATTATGATCTTCTTTGATAGAGAAGTTACCTATAATTATTCCTATAAGCTTTTTTTAAAGACAGTCCGTGACCGCACGCGGAGGAATCCGGGCGGCTTCAAAACAGCAAAGATTTACGCTTCGGTTATATCTTTTTCAGAAGGAAAGCCAGTTTCTCGCTCATTAACTGATATATTTAATGGATACCGTAACAGCCTGAATAACTATGCTTTAAAAAGGTTTAGTCCTGATACAGCGGGCTTCATCAGCGCGATAACAACGGGAGAACGTTCTTACATCTCTCGCACAGTCCGGGAGGCATTTAATAATTCCGGACTCGCTCATATGCTGAGTATTTCAGGCACACATTTCGGACTTTTCTCAATAATGCTGTTCAGTGTGTCTATTTATGCAATACGGCGGCTTCCCTATCGACTGCTTCAGAATGTTACGGTATATCTCACACCAGCCCAGTTATCGGCGATAGTTTGTATCCCATTTATGCTGTTTTATATCGGTATCTCGGGTGGTAATCCTCCTGCAATACGGTCTTTTATCATGATCAGTGTTTTCCTTGCAGGCCTGCTTTTTGGAAGAAAGGGGTTCTGGCTTCACTCATTGCTGTTTGCCGCTGTTCTGCTCGTATTGTGGGAGCCTCATATTATTTTGAGTCTTTCATTCCAGCTCTCTTTTGTCGCGGTTCTTTTCATCGGGTTTTCCCTTGAGACAGCAGATCCGACCGAAAAAATGGAACGTGCGGAACAAAATCAGAATCATCCGCAGGAGAGAGCAGCCGCGCAGACAGATCTCGATAAACTGATAAAGGAGAAGGAGGAAAAAGGCAACAGATTTGTCAGATATATACAAAAGGCTTTTTTTATAACGATTGCAGCCTCAGTAGGTACAGCACCGTTGGTTGCCTATCACTTCCACTATCTGTCTGTCATAAGTCCGCTGACAAACCTGCTGGTTGCTCCGCTCATCGGTTTTACTGTCATACCGTTGGCCCTTGTGTCATCGTTTTCATTCCTTACTACAGGAGTTTATATAGGAGCCCCCATTGTGGAGGCATCTGCTGATTTTTCGCTATGGCTTACGCACGTGATGGCGAAAATTCCTCATGCAAGTCTTCTCATTCCTGCCTTTCCACCGATTCTTCTGATAACATTCTATGCAGGGTTCCTGTTCTATGCAAAAAGTGGAAAAAAGAGGAAGCTTCTCATCGTCCCCTTTTTACCCTTCCTGATGTACGCGGTGTTTCAACATTTTGTTAGTCGGGAGCTGACTGTTCATTATCTTGATGTTGGACAGGGTGACGCCGCGGTAGTAGAGCTGCCAGACAGAAAAACACTTGTGATAGACACCGGGAGGACCGGCATCGAAGCATCCTCTTTTCTCCGGTACAGGGGGATTAATCGTATTGATGCGCTCATACTGTCTCATGTTCACCCGGACCATACCGGAGGGCTTAAAAGAATATTGGATGAATTCTCTGTGAGCGAACTATGGGATAACGGTCATATCACTTATCCAAAAGAATTTATTGTGCCTGCGTCATTCAGGCATCTGGCGAGAGGTGACATTTTAAATAATGGCTCATACAGCATCACGGTGCTGCATCCATACAGGGAATTTTATACCCTTTTTGGCTCGGACTATGACGCAGAAAACAATGCTTCTCTTGTTATGAAAATAACTGGCAGGAATCATTCATTTCTCTTTTCCGGAGATATTGAGGAAGAAGCAGAGCATGATATCACCTATCTCGGCAGATGGCTGAAGAGTGATATACTAAAAATCCCTCATCACGGGAGTAGAACATCTGCTAATGCCGCTTTCCTGAAAGGAGTTCAGCCTTCAGTTGCGGTTATATCAGCCGGCAGGGATAACGCATTCGGCCACCCCAGTCAGGAGGTTCTGGAACGTTTAAAGGAAAAAATAATATTAAGAACAGACAGAAACGGGGCAATACAGATCCGTGAAAGTCATGATGGCCTTAACATAAAAACATACGAAGACTATAAACTCAAAAAAATCCGTCATCCCAAGGAAGAATGGGAGAACATCAAAAAACTTTTTACTACGTGGTAATTTTATAGAAAGAACCAGAGACAGGTTAAGGCTGAGGTTGAGGTTAACGAAAAGAAAAAAAATGGCATATTACTTTACGTCTAACTTGACTAGTTTTTTATTTGTTTTGGGGATGTAAATTGACAACGTATCGCTGAATAAGTTAATTTAATATGCTGACGCGGGGTGGAGCAGTCCGGTAGCTCGTCGGGCTCATAACCCGAAGGTCGGTGGTTCAAATCCACCCCCCGCCACCAAATAAAATCAAGGGTTTGCAGGGTGCAAGCCCTTTTTTTATTGATTTTATGCCTGTTTGCGGCGGGATACCTCACCAAACGCCCTCCTATCAATGGTTTGCGGCGATCGCTGTTTTCGTTTTTGGCCGATTTTCTAACGGTTTTCTAACGGAAGTAAGGGAATCTTCCAATAATTCAACCTGTTGCCGGTTGAAATTGACATCATTGAACAGGTGCCCGTAAATATCCAGCGTGATGTTTATGCTTGCGTGTCCCAGCTGATTCTGAATGTATTTGATGTTCTGCCCGGCATGTATCCTCATGCTTGCGTTGCTGTGCCT
>JBFGJU010000236.1:0-3198 GCA_041577035.1 Thermodesulfovibrionales bacterium
CAGAGCGGCTTCGACAGGAGACCGAGCAGCGGCTGGCGGAAGAGGCGGCATCGCTTCGTGCTGAAATAGCTGAGAGGGAAGAGGCTCTGGTGAAGGTTCGGGAGGCCCATACGAAGCAGGAAAAAGAGCTGAACGAAAAGATTGCATTTATGGGCAGGGCACAGGAGGAATTGGCCGAGTTGATCAGGTCGCGTGAGGCTGAGTTGACAGAGGCACAGGGCCGTTTAGGGGAGGCTGCGGAGCGTGCGAACGAACTGGAGGCAGCGCATAAGGAAGCAGTGGGCGACCGGCAAAAGCAACGGGAACAGGTTGATGTACTCAATGCAGAGGTCGAGTCTTTACGGGATGAGAAAGCGGAACAGGAAGAGAATCTGGGACAGCGAATAAAGGAATCCATAAAGGAAATAGGTACGTTACGGGCAGAGATAGATAAACTTACGATGATGGCTCAGCAGAAAGAAAGCCAACGGGAACAGCTTGAGCAGAGAGAAATTGCATTGAGGAAAGGACTTGTTGAAGCTGAAGATCGTCTTCATGAATCAGAACAACATATTTCTGAAATAACACAGATTAATGTTGATCTTGACGAAGAGAATACCAGACTGATTTCCGCGATTGAGGAAAGCAGGCGTATGTATGCTGATCTCAACAGGAAATTCCAAGACGAACGGAGCGTTCTTTCGGGTGAAATAGAACGTTTGCAAAACGAAAGAGCTGAGAAAGAGCAGAGCCTTGAGGATCTCAGGGCTGAACGTGAGAAGGAGCACGAAGGTGAGCGCACGGCGCTTACAGATGAGATCGAACACCTCCGGAATGACCTGGTTGAGCGATCGGATGAGCTGAACCGCGTTAAGGAAGAGCGGGACCGTGAGGCCAGAAAGGTTCAAGGTCTTGAGGAGGAATATGCAGAGCAAGAGGCAGAACAGGCTAAAGAGATCGAACGATTGCAGAATGAAATAGCTGAGAAGGCGGATGAGGCTGATTATGTGAGGGCTGAACGTGAGAAGGAACACGAAGGTGAGCGCATGGCGCTTACAGATGAGATCGAACGTCTCCGGAATGATCTGGTTGAGCGATCGGATGAGCTGAACCAGGTCAGGGAAGAGCGGGACAGTGAGGCAGGACGAAGAGAAGAGGTCGAGAATTATTACAGCAATGTCCGGACAAAACTGGCTGCTCTTGAAGAGGAATATGTGTCTGAAGCAGGTGAAGATGTATCTGGAATTGCGGAGACTCAGGAAAAGGTTTTTCAATTGTCAGGGAGCAGTGAAACCAATCGTACAACGGTTCATAAGGGAGTAACGAATGGAAAGCGTTTGTGGATCTATGCCGGGATTTCTCTTGCGGCAGTTATCATCGTAACCGTATTGATCTTCACATATGATGCATTTGTCCAGGAAGAGCGTAACACTGGGTTTCCGCTGAAACCGGTCATAACAGATACTGCGAAAAAAACTGACTATGGCGTTTCATATACACCAATAACCGATTCCCGTGTTTCGGGGAATATGAAATTCAGGGCTACGATGATTTCAGAAGCATTGCTGGCAAAAGAGAATGCAGGAGGAGATCAGTCGTGGTTTGATTTCAGAAAGTTCTATTATTTTAGAGTTCATATAACCGCGATGGACGGATCTCTTGATAGGGAGTTGGTCATAAACCCGGTTTCACATGTTCAGTTGACAGATGGAATGAAAAAGGTTTCGCCTGAAATGCATTTAGAAAAAATAAACCTGAGGACCATCTACAAAAGAGATGTGCCGGTATCAGTATCCTTTCTCTGTATATTTCCAAAGAGTGTATCTACCACTGCGCCTGAAAAAATCAAGCTTCTCATTTCTTCAACAGGAAATCCGGTTCAGCTTTCATGGAAACGGTAAGGTTCCTGATTTTTTTAATTGCCACAGGTATATATTCATAGTAAAATGTATAAATAAATAAGATATCAATTAAAGTTGTGTGACATTCACCGATGATTAAAACGAATTTCTTAAAAGCTTTGATGCTTATCTCTCTCCTGGCTGTTTTTGCAATGCCGCTCTATTTCTTTTTCTATCTGCAGCCGGCTGTTACCGGGATCCTTACTGACTTCACTGAACAGGACGCTATCCGCATTGCCGAGCATCTGACAGCATCTCACTTTCAGGGAATGACTCATCTTCACAGGGGAAACCTGCCGGATGCATTTTTGGACGAAGCAGAAGAAATAAAACGTGATCTGAAACTTGAGAAAATAAAACTTTTTTCATCAGGCGGAGAAATTATCTATTCCTCGGACTCCGGTGACATTGGCAAAATTAATAATAAAGAGTATTTTCATACTATTGTTGCTCGGGGAAGGACCTATGCAAATCTTGTCAAAAAGGAGGAAAAAACCCTGGAAGACCGCATTGTTCAGGCTGATGTTGTGGAAACATATATCCCTATTATGAAATCGGGAAGATTTATCGGTGCATTTGAAATTTATGATGATGTAACATGGAAACATGCGGGTATCAGAGCACTCGTGCTGAGGGCAACAGCTACAATATTTCTTATTTCATTTCTCCTGCTGTGCGCATTGATTCTTAGTATCTATCATGGTGCCCGGTCACTCCGCAGGATTGCTATCATCGAGGAAGACCTGATGAAACACAAAAACCATCTTGAGGAGCTGGTGAATGAGCGCACAGATGAACTGCGGGTCTTAAATGAGCGGCTTGAGGATGATATTGCTTTACGTAAAACTGCAGAGGCATCGCTGCAGAAAAGTGAGGAGCGGTATCGGTCGCTCATTGAGTCCTCGGATGATTCAGTGTACCTGGTAGACAGAGACTGCAACTATCTCTATATGAATCAAAAACATTGTGAGCGAATGGGCTTGAGCAATAATGAATATGCGGGAAAGAACTATGGAGAACTTCACTCCCGGGAAGAAGCAGATACATTTGCCGAACATATCAAAAAGGTTTTTGCTACAGGTGACCCGCTTAAGCTTGAACATCAGAGTTCGAGAGACAGGGCGTATTTTCTGAGAACAATAAGCCCTGTAGTGGGCGAGGATGGGCGGATCATTGCGGCAACGATAATGTCAAAGGATATTACCGATCAGAAAGAGATGGCCGAGAAACTGCGGGCATTGTCAATTACGGATGAGCTTACCGGGATATACAACCGCCGGGGGTTTTATACTCTGGTAACGCAGCAGATAAAGGTGGC
>JBFGJU010000237.1:0-3178 GCA_041577035.1 Thermodesulfovibrionales bacterium
GAAGTGCAGCACAATTGACCGCCACAAAGGGATTATTACTTCTTGCGCTGGACAGATGAATTGCCTTTGCAATCAGCTCTTTGCCTGTTCCGCTTTCTCCATACAAATAGACATTCGAATCAGTTCCGGAAATTCGGTGAACCTGTTCCAGAACTCTTTGCATTTTTTCACTTCTGGCCACAATGTTCGCAAAGTCATACTTGTCTTTCAAGAGATTTCTGAGCCTTTCATTTTCAAAGGCTAGTCTCCGGTTCTCAAGTGCACGCTCAATCTGAATAGTGAGCTCTCTCGGGTCAAACGGCTTCGTCAGATAGGTAAAAGCGCCCCGCTTCATTGCATCGACCGCACTTTCTATAGTTCCGTGCGCAGTCAGTATCATAACCGGCAATTCAGGATTTATCTGATGCAGCTCTTCCATAAGCGATATTCCATCCTTATGAACCAGCTGAAGGTCGACAATTGCCATATCAAACGACTCGGCAAGAATTGCTTCCCTCGCATGATCTTCAGACAATGCGGTGGCAACTCCATATCCCGATGACTCAAGCCTCATCTTTATCAGTTCTAGAAGGTTTTTGTCATCATCGACTACGAGAATTGTCCTTTGATTCGTTGCCATTCTTATTGCGTGAGCTCCTTCTTTTTTTCTTCGATTTCAATATCCGCCTGCTTGGATTTTTCGATCACCTCAAGAAGCCCTATCCATATTCTCGCCTCTTCGATATAATCACTCTGCGGAAAATCATGAACTAATTTCTTAAACATTTGAAGTGATTCTTTGTATTTCTTCTTCGGATTATCATTATGAATGTAAATCAGTCCTATGTTGAACAGGGCTTCATCACCCGGTGGCCTGTCAGGGAACCGGGAAAGAATCTTCTGATATTCTTTTAAGGATTTGTGCAATCCATTCTTGCGTATCAGCTCCTTACTGCGCATATAACTGACATATGCATTCCGCTCCTGTTCGATCATCTCAAGAAGTCCGATCCATATCGTAGCCTCTTCCCGGAGATGACTCGTTGGAAAATCATGCGTCAATCTCTTAAACATTTGAAGTGATTTTTTATAATTTTTTCCGGGATTATCTTTATGACCGTATACCATTCCGATATTGAACAGTGCTTCATCGCCGGGTGGCCTGTCGGGAAAAAGAGCATACAGGTCTTCGTTCATGTTCAGATAGCCGTCATAATCGCCCTGTTTAAGAAGCTCTCCTGCCCGCTGGATTTTTTCCTGCGACTCTTTTTTTATCTTAAATTCATGTAAAGAAGCACAACCCCATAAAGAAAAGACTATGAAACCGGCAATACAAAGGTAAAAGTACTTCCATGCCCTACTTCGCTTTCTGCCCAAACCGTTCCTCCATGATCTTTAATAATATGTTTGACAATTGCCAGACCAACTCCAGTCCCCTTCAGCTTGTTTGATTTCGTGAGCGTAGCTTGTGAAAACTTATCAAAAATAGTGGCAAGATATTTACTGTCAATACCGGGCCCCGTATCAATCACAGACACTTTAAGACCGGCCTCAACAGGCTCGGCCGAGACTGTAACCAGGCCGCCTTCCGGAGTAAACTTTACCGCGTTTCCAATAAGATTCCGCAATACCTGGAGTATCTTTTCTGTATCCACCTTTATATGAGGCAATTGACGTATATTTTTTTTAATGCTGACATTCTTTGATGCGGATAAAGGCATCATCCCTGTGATGGTGTTTTGTATTAATGGCACAAGATCAACAGTGGTGAAATGATACATCATCATTCCGGCTTCTATTTTGGAAATGTCCAATAATGAATTGACAAGTTCAATTAACCTATTGCTCTCTTCAGCTATAATGGACAGTATCCTTTCCTGCTTTTCTGATATTTCCCCGCCAAACTGTTCACATAAGAGATTTGTTCCTTCCTTTATTGACGTAAGAGGAGTGCGCAATTCATGAGACATCAATGAAAAGAAATCAGACTTCATCTTATCAACCTCTTTCAACCGATCACACATAGAGTTAAGGGCTTCAGCCAGCTCCTTCATTTCTGGCGGAGAAGAAACCTGCACATTCTTCTCAAAATCACCTTTCGCAATTTTTCTAATTTTACTTTTTACTATCGAAAGAGGTTTGGTTATATTTTGGGTAATAACGATAGAGATAGCAACACCAAATACCAGGGAGGTGGCAATGATAACCATAGCCAAATCACGTGATTTTTCCCCTGATTCAGCGATATTTCTTATCTTTTCATAGGTATGAAACTGCGTATTGTCTTTCAGTTGTCGCAGCATCACTGTTACTTCATCCAGTATCTTCTCTTTCTCTTCTTTGAATCTGACGTGAGGGTATTCTTCGTTCGTCTTTAACAAGCTGGCTTCTTCACTGAATAATGAAAAATATTCATTATGAAGCTGTGTGATTCTCTGCAGGAGACGCACGTCCTCATCAGATTCGACTAAAGAACGTACTGATCCAAGGTGCAGAGCAAATTCATCTTTCGCCTTCAGAAAGTTATTGAAAAGAGTCTGATCTCTTATGATGATAAATTTCTTTTCAAATTCAATCTGAGACAAGAGAGTATCCGTCAGTTTTTTGTGAATATCCAAAACACGATTATCAACGTTTAATATGGACTGCGTCCATGTATTGAATTGTCGCAGCTGATAAATAACGTAGACATTTGCAGCGACTACCAGACTAAAAATAATCAGGTAGCCTAATACGAGGCGAGAAAATATTGTTACCTTCATGACACTCTATATGAAATCCACCCGAATGGTGGCTATAATATACCTTTCCCGGGTTCAGATTAAGACAAACGATTGTCCTATCATCAAATCGTATCTAGTATTATACATTTCAAAAGATCAAAAAATAAATATGTGTCTTTTCCTTAAAAACGCTGTATGCAGTAACCGTTTCTATAGTACGCTCATTTATCGTTAGCATATTGACAGAATGCTTTGATATAGACTAACATCTGAAAAAAATCTATGAATAATCTTAATTGTTGGGAATTCAAGAAATGCGGAAGAGAGCTTGGGGGGGAAAATGCATTTGTTTTGGGAGTCTGTCCTGCTTCGACTGATATACGATTCGACGGCATTCACAATGGGATATCGGCTGGAAGGGCGTGCTGGGTCATCGCAGGAACCATGTGCGAGGGAGAGGTCCAGGGTACTTTTGC
>JBFGJU010000238.1:0-3176 GCA_041577035.1 Thermodesulfovibrionales bacterium
GATCCATTCAGCATGAACACTCTGATCATAGCACGGCCCCTCAGGCATTTTGTCCAGAGTATATTCAGTGCATCCAATATACCGGTACATATATTCAGAGCAATCTATTTCTTTCAAGGTTTCATAAATGTTTTCCGGATACATCTCCCGAATCCATACTCTTTTTATCCCCGCAGATCCGGGAAGAACTATCCGGGTATCGATATTCCAGGTGATACCGGCGTCTTCATCATTATAAATAAGTTCCCATCGGGTATCTTGAGCAGATACCGTGGCGGTAGCAAGAAAAAGACATATTAATGAAAGGCACACTCGTTCAATCATAATTATTCAGTGCGTGCTTGATTTTTTACTTGAAAATACTGTTAATCATACTATAGTAATAATTATCTTCCTTGTAAAGTATTAAATAGGATGAAAAAGCGGCTGTTGTCAGACCGATATGCTGTACCATAAAAGGAGCTTATGACCTATTCCCGATTACAGCTTTTAATAATTGCTATTATTGCGGAAGGACTTATTCTCGTTTTGGCTCTTGTTCTGGCGGCAGTCTTTCGCATTGAACTGCAGTTGTCTCTCAAAAATGTTGTCACTGGCCTTCCGGTCAGCATTGCCGGGACAATCGGTCCACTGATACTGTTTATTCTGTCACTCACAAAAAAAGCTCAAAATATTCGGTTTATAAACTCACTCCGGCGGACTGTAATGAAGGACATCAAGAAGTTATTTGAACATGCCGGATTCAGCGACATCGTTCTTATTTCTCTTTTGGCAGGAGTTGCCGAAGAACTGCTCTTTCGCGGCGTTATCCAGAGCAGTATAGGCATTGTGGGAGCTGCTATTCTGTTCGGCCTTGCACACTTTATCACGCGCACATATGTTCTCATGGCTACTCTCATGGGACTGTATTTAGGGCTCTTTTTTGAGATGACGGGAAATATCTTCATACCGATACAGATACATGCGCTCTATGATTTCGGGGCATTACTCTACTTAAAGTACTTTGTTGCTGATAGCCCCGACGGAGAACCCTGATCTAAAACCGATGATATGATTGCATATCATTACTGTTATCGACAGCATTCGTACTCGTACACCGTATGCCAAAGTATAATGTAAAGAGTAAGAACGAACGGATTGCATGGAATCCAATGGGTATCATATACTGTAGTTAGGGGGAAGCCGATACAACTGCGAGTGTACGTATGATAAATAAAATATTCTATCCTGCCATACAGATAATGAATAGCCTCAAGTATCCTCAAAAGATGCTGCTGGTGGCTTTTATCTTTTTACTGCCTCTCATGGCTTTTATGTATCTTTTATTGGTTGAAATCAATGAGGGAATAATCAATGCGAAAACAGAAAAACAGGGTGCTGAATATAATCAATCGATTATGAAATTTTTTCAGGGCGTTCAACAGCACCGTGGTATGTCGAATGCCTATCTCAATGGAGATGAATCTTTTAAGACCGAAATCATTATTAAGCAAACAGATCTGGAAGCAGATATCACACAGATTGATACTGTAGACAGCAGATTCAGCGCACTATTCCAGACATCCGAGAAATGGGAAATATTGAAGGAAAAATGGAGGAGCCTGCAGAAGCAGCACTTTTCTTTGAAGGCCGGGAAAAGCTTTGAGATCCACACCAGTCTTATCAGCGATATCCTTGAGCTGATAAGCCATGTTGCAGATGTCTCGCATCTGACACTCGATAATTACATAGACAGCTTTTATCTTATAGATGTTGCCATGAACAAACTTCCCCTGGCTATAGAATATGCAGGTCAGATAAGAGGATTCGGGGCAGGCGCAATAGTAACGAATACTCTCTCGGTCGAGGACCATGCACGTCTCATCGCTCTAACGGGACTGTGCAGATCGACCGTCTCCGTGGTCGAGACAGACCTTAAAAAGGCATTTCAGGCCAATGAGAACCTTGAGGTGCTTTTGGGCGAAGGCTTAGAAAACAGCATAAGAGCTTATAACGCCTCTTTAGAGATGCTCCTGAACAGGGTTATCAATCCTGATCATATCTCTATTGAGCCCGCTGAGTATTTTGAAATATTTACAGATTCCATTAATACAAGCTTCAAACTTCATAATAATGTGACCGATGTTTTGAATAATCTATTACAGACACGTATAGATCGCTTGCTCAGAAAAAGAAATTCCATTATTCTTCTAGCACTGGTGTCTCTCGGCATACTTGGATACGTCTTTGTTGGGAACTATTACTCGGTTGTGAATGCGCTCTCAAAGGTCGTACATGCAACCAAACATATTGGCACCGGAAAATTAGATGTGGATCTTTCAGTTGAATCAAAAGATGAAATGTCACTGGTAGCTCACAGTCTTAGCGAGATGGCAGAAAGCTTAAAGGGATATACCGATGAATTATCCTCCACCAATGAAGCGTTACAGCGAGAGGTTTCAGAGCGAAAATATGCAGAGGAGAAGGTAAAGAAGTCTGCAGCTGAATTAGAGCGCTCTAATACTGAATTGGAACAGTTTGCTTATGCGGCTTCTCATGATCTCAAGGAACCATTACTGGCTATAGCTGTTGACTTAAGGCTGATTCAGAGGAGATTAAAGGAATTACAAAATCCGGATATTGATGCGTTAATCTCCGGGGCCATAGATGGCGCTAACCGTATGCAGGCACTCATCAGCGATCTCCTGAGCTATTCTCGTGCGGGAAATCGTGGAAAGCCCTTTGCCTTGTCTGACTGTTCTGATGTACTGGAACGAGCACTCTTAAATCTGAAAGTCCCTCTTGAAGAAAGCAATGCAAAAGTAACGTATGACGAACTGCCTGAAATAATGGCTGATTCTTCCCAGCTTGTACAGCTGTTTCAGAATTTGATACATAATGCAATCAAGTTTCATGGCAAGGAAAGACCCCGCATTCACGTATCTGCCAAACAGAGAGAGCGTTCATGGGTCTTCTCAGTGAGTGATAATGGCATTGGTATTTCTCCGGATCAGGTAGAGAAGATTTTTGAGATCTTTAGCCGTCTTCACCGTGATACATACCCGGGAACCGGCATTGGTCTGGCAACGTGTAAAAAGATAGTGGAACATCATGGAGGCCGGATCTGGGTTGAATCAACCCCGGGACACGGTTCGGTATTCTTCTTTACCATTCCGGAGACAGCGGATCTTGCACCA
>JBFGJU010000239.1:0-3166 GCA_041577035.1 Thermodesulfovibrionales bacterium
GAGCGGTCTTGTCTCGGATAATGTCCTCTTTGGACTGGCCCTCATAGATCTCTATAATGTAACAGGCGATGGTGCTTATATTAAGAAAGTCGAATAGATTGCCCGCCTGAATAAGCGGTTCTATGATGATAAGAATAATATTTTCAGGGCGTCACTCGATACCACGCTTATCAGACCATCAGCAACCGGAAGACTGACTGACTTCAAGCATATGGTTTCAAATTATAGGGCAATAATACTGCTGAACAGGCTCTATTACCTGACAGGAGATAAGCAATTAAAAGATACTGCCGCAGATATCCTTGCGCGCTATGGGAATACATATGAACGGTTCTCAGTATCGTCCGGCCTGTACGGATCAGCCGTCCGATGGAGCATTCAGGATGCTGTTGATATCAAGATAATCGGATATGAGTCAAAATCCAGACAGTTCCTTTCCAAAATAAGTTCACTGTATATACCCGAAAAGGTCATAAACATGCTATCACTTGAAAGGGACCAACTGAAAATCACTGCCCTGGGATTCCCCTTGAAAGAGGCAGTCTATGTCTGCCATGGAAAACGGTGTTCTGCTCCTGTCGAAAACCCGGATCAGGTGATTAAAGAAGTAGAGAAATTCTTGGAAAGTGGCAGGACCAGGGAAAAAAGCGTAAAAAATACGATTTGAGACGTGTTCATCAGTTGCGTTTCGTTTGTTATACCTCTGTGACTGGTGCTTTTACATTCTGATTTTCCCCTGCTCAGGCTCTTCTCGCAGGCGTAACAGCCCATTATCACTATGGTAAAGTATTATGTCATATGACGGTACCGGAATTTATCGAACAGCTTGATCATGACCGGGAATTCAGGCTTCAGGTTGCCGGAGAAAAGTACATCCATCCTCTAAAGCCCCGTTTCATGAAACTCGATCTTGACAGGAGACTTGAAAACCTCTTCACCAGGAAGGGGATAGATTTCTTTTACAGCCATCAGGTAAAGGCTATCGATCTGATCAGGCAGGGCGAACATGTCGTGCTGATGACCCCGACTGCGAGCGGAAAGAGTCTAGCCTATAATATCCCTGTGCTTGAAGCAATCATTGATGATCCGCATGCGCAGGCACTCTATATTTTTCCGCTAAAGGGACTTGAACAGGATCAATTGAAAAATCTGATTGAACTGTCATCTGAGCTCGGAATAGAGAGAGGTGGAGCGGTCTATGATGGTGACACTTCGGCATATCAGAGAAAGAAAATACGCGAGTCGCTCCCAAATGTAATCTTTACGAACCCGGATATGCTCCATCTGGCCCTGCTGCCGTTTCATAGGAAATGGGATGCCTTTTTCAGGAATTTAAAATACATTGTTGTGGACGAAATTCATTCGTACCGGGGTGTGTTCGGCTCGCATGTTGGACAGGTATTCAGACGACTGAGAAGAATCTGTGATCATTACGGCACAGAGCCTCAGATTATCGCAGCATCAGCCACGATTGCAAATCCTGATATGCTTGCTGCGGAACTGTTCGGCATGCATTTTCAGGTGGTTGCAGACAGCGGGGCTCCGTCCTCGGGTAAACAATTCTATTTTATAAACCCGATAGAGAGCCCGTATGGGATGACCACGCGGCTTTTTGTCCAGTGCATAGAGGCTGGCCTGAGGACCATCGTATTTACCAAGGCACGGAAGATAACTGAACTCTTATACACGTGGGCACTGAATGCCGCTCCCGGGCTCGAGGATAAGATAAGCCCGTACCGGGCCGGGTTTCTGCCGCGTGAGCGCCGGGAGATAGAAGCACGGCTTTTTAACGGGGACTTGCTTGGAGTTATCTCAACCAGTGCCCTTGAGCTGGGCGTTGACATCGGGGGTCTTGACTGCTGTATCCTCTGCGGATATCCTGGTTCTGTTTCAAGCACCTGGCAACGGGCCGGCCGTGTCGGCCGCCACGGTCAGGAATCAATAGTCTTTCTCGTGGCAATACAGGATGCCCTTGATCATTATTTCATGCGGCACTCAGAAGAGTTTTTCGAAAAAAGTCATGAGGCGGCGGTTATAGACACCGAAAACAGAAACATTCTGAAAAAACACCTTCCCTGTGTTGCGGCAGAACTGCCCCTGAGATTATCTGACAGATTCTTTAACGTACCTGAACTGCTTCCGGTTGTCGATGAACTGTCATCCGGGAAGAAGCTTTCAAAGAGCAAAAGGGGGGAGGTATGGTTTCCCACAGACAGACGACCGCACCGTCATGTGGGAATCCGTGCTGTTGGAGAACGGTTTCTCCTCGTGAGTGAATCAGGCAGGGCCATAGGGGAGCTGAGCGGCGGGAGGGTTTTTAAAGAGGCGTTTCCCGGGGCCATTTATCTTCATCGGGGGAGACAGCACAGGATCATAGATCTTGACCTGAACAAGAAAAGAGCCGTATGCAGACCGGCAAAGGTTCAATATTATACGCATGCCCTGAGCAGGGAAGAGACCGAGATCATCGAGGAAAAGCATCAGACGATGTTTAACCGGATACGATTCAGTTGGGGTCTGCTCCGGATTACGCAGCAGATAACCGGGTATGAGAAAAAAAGATTCTACGACCGGAAGAGGATTTCAACGCATGACCTCCACATGCCTGAGTACATTTTTGAGACCGAGGGGCTCTGGACCATTATCGACAAAAAGACTGAGTCCGCGATAGAGAAAGGCGGATTTGATCTTGCGGGTACGTTGCATGCTGTTGAACACGCCACCATAGCCGGCATGCCATTATTTGCTTTATGCGACAGGAGTGACATCGGCGGTCTGAGTCATACGGGGTTTCCTGATTTTGGCAAGCCAGCGATATTCATCTATGACGGTCATGAAGGTGGCGTCGGATTGACCAAACGGGCTCTGGAAATTGTCGGTCAGTGGCTGGAAGCGACAGTGAAAATCATTGCAGAATGTCCCTGCACAGCAGGGTGCCCTTCCTGCCTCCAGGACCCCCAGTGCGGTAACAGTAATGAACCGCTCGATAAGCATGGGGCACTGTTTCTTCTTAATAGATGGATTAATTCTTGAAAATTTTCTCTCGCCCGCTCCTTATAGTCGCTCGAGCCCACAGAGATCTCTGAGAATAATTAATGAATTCATGAGAGGGGAATTCATTAATTAACATCATCCCTCGGGAGAATAGTATCGATGGGGGAATTAA
>JBFGJU010000240.1:0-3139 GCA_041577035.1 Thermodesulfovibrionales bacterium
CACACCGGGAGGATCAGATCGATTTTTTGAAACTTCTGTACTGAACCATTACGCAAGAAGATTTATTTCATTACATTCGCGAGATGGTTCAATCAAGATGAAAAAGGCAACGACTAAAGAAGAAAAAAATAGAATCAATGCTGTGAGAAGAGCGCTCAGCATATTATGTATCTTTTTATATATTTCTTTGCCCCTTATATCTTTTGCGTCAGTAACTGAAAGAGCAAAAGTTATCGCGTCGACGACTCTTGGTGGATATGAGCTTCAGGTTTTTGCTCTGCCGGAGACTATTTCTGCCAAAAAAGAGGCAGCAATTACCTTGAAAATCCATCGGCACAGTGACGGTCAGCCCGCTCAAGGAGGCAGAATCTTCATACAAACCGCCACTCTCCTGGATGAAACAAACGATCAGGGTATAAATTATGAAGACGATGGAAATTATATTCAGGTGGCGCAAGCAGACAACTTCGGGAATTATGAGTTCAAGACCACCTTTGAAAAAGCCAATACATATTTTATCAAACTGCGCATTGATGAGCTTGACGGCACAACCTACAATGCCCCTCTGACGGCCGGTTTTTCTCTTGAGATAGTTCCTGCTGTCAGGATAAAACTTCGTCTCTTTCTTATGTTGTCGACTGTCATCATGATGACACTCGTCGGAGGTTACGTTATTGCGGCGCGGATGAAAAATAAATCCTCTCACCCGGAAGCATTCAATTTCCTAGATATCAAATGGATAAAGCAGGCATTCCTTTTCAAATACATCCAGCCACTCTTCCAGGTTCCTTTACTCATTTTCTTTACGGTTCTCATAATCCTCGCATTTACTGACATTCAGGATGGCGGAAAAAATCTTTCGACAAAAATGATCTGGACTATCTGGTGGGCCGGCATTATTTTCACCTTTGTTTTCGTCGGGAGAATGTGGTGTTTCATGTGTCCTGTCGGCGCAATTTCTGAGTGGACATCCAGAATTTTCAAGTCGATGAGGCGTTACCCGCTGAAACTCAGAAACCTCTGGATAGCCAATGGAGCCTTTATCATGATCACATGGCTTGATGTTCAGCTCGGCGTCGTCAGAAGCCCCATGGTTACCGGCATTCTTCTCCTGATTATTGTTGCCATATCAATTCTCATTGCGATGTTTTACCAACGACGGACGTTCTGCAGATATTTATGCCCTATCGGCGGATTAATCGGCCTCTATTCTCTGTTCTCTGCTGTTGAGCTCCGTTCAAAAGACTGTGCTGCTTGCAAGGGACATGAAAGAAAAGACTGCTATCTCGGTAACGAGCACGGGCTAGGTTGTCCCATGTTTGAGATAGTGCCGAAAATGGACAGCAACCAGCACTGCAACTTCTGCGGCGAGTGTATCAAGGCCTGTCCAAAAAATAATATCACGATCAGATTGAGGCCCTTTTTTAGAGACGCATGGACAACAGCCAGGCAGTCACTTGACCAGGCAGCCCTTGCCGTTGTGCTGGTAGGAGTAAGCATCTTTGTGACAGGAGATATGCTCGAGCCGTGGGATGGATGGATGAAATCCGCGATGGCGCTCGTTCCTGCGGATTTCCTTGGAATAGAGTATGCGTATACCGTAGAAGTTATCACCAAAACAGCACTCTATTTTTCCGTTTCTCTGCTGTTTATACCGGGGATGGTCCTTTTGTCTGCGTATCTGTCAAATCATATGGTTGGATCAGATAACCATAATGGACTTGCGCACACGTTTACAACGTTCGGCTTTATGTTTATCCCCATTGGACTTTCCATGCACCTCGCTCACAACCTTGGCCATCTTCTGAATGAGTCGCTCGCCGTAATACCGGCAGTGCAGAGGGCTGTTATGACATTTACTCCATTCTCTCTTGGTGAACCAAACTGGTTGATTGCTACCGAGTCGGTAGTCGGTCCATCCTTATTATATATGCTGCAGATGGGTCTTCTGCTTGTATTCTATGCTTTTTCACTCTATGCCGGATACCGTCTTGCTATGAAACAGTATACAAAACCCCGCACATCTCTTAAAGCGTTGTTCCCTATGCTTATGGTTTCTTTTGTTCTTATGTCGATAAATATATATCTTTTAAATATGCCAATGTCGCCGAGACATATTCATTAATGACAAGAAAAGGAGGTATAAATCGCATACGTATGACTTTTTAAATTACAGTGAGGAGGTTAGCAATGGGAAAAAAATCCCGAAATAAGTCAAAGAAGAAACATAATGAAAAAGAAAGCAGGACCACCCGGCAGTCAGACAAAAAGTTTATTGCTGCCGTGGTAATTCTCGTAGCCATCGGTGTAGGACTCGTTGCGTATAACGTAATCGGCAAAGGAGAAGGTCCTCAGAGCGTTGCAGATGCATCCCAGGCGAACATAGAAAAACTAAAAGGGGGCGAGACCAAACCAGTACTGTCTCCCGACCGGTTTGTTGGAAAAACTGCGGCAGCGTATAGGGTAGCCAGCAAAAAACCTGATCTGCTTGATCACATGTACTGCTACTGTTACTGCAGTAACAGCATCGGACATAAGAGTCTTCTGAGCTGTTTTACCGATACTCATGCTGCCAATTGCGGTATTTGCCAGGATCAGGCATTTCATGCTGACTCACTGGATAAGCAGGGTTATGATATTGCTCAGGTGAGACAGGCCGTAGACAAACAATTCTGGAGACCGCTGAGATAGGACACGTGCCGGGAATGAAAAGCACGTTCTGACAATACCCCGGTTGTATGGCCGGGGTATTTCTTTAGTTGGACATGCGGCTTATTTGACTGACCTTGTCTTAACCGGATCTTTCATTTATCATGAAGCGTCACTAGGCGTCTTTTTTGATTTTTGTTCGATATATTGCCGAATCAATGATTTCATCGCGTCTTTATCCCACTTCCTGTATCCTTCTGCGATGCCGACCACCTTTCCTTCAGGATTAATGAGATATTTAACTGGATGACTCTGCACACCGTATTGGCCTGCAATGCTGCCATCCTTATCAAGAAGAACTTTAAAAGAAATATCTTGGTCCTTCAAAAAGTTCTGAACCACATCCTCTTCTTCTTCAATATCTATCGCCAATATAACAAACGGTTCTGGTTTAAAGTGCTTATTGAGATTCTCTAGTGAAGGAAACTCC
>JBFGJU010000241.1:0-3110 GCA_041577035.1 Thermodesulfovibrionales bacterium
CACCATGATCGAAGAACTGGAAGCCTCTGACAGGCAGATAGCACGCAAACTGAATGAAACAGAATTGTTGCTTGAGGTTGCCAAGAGCGCGGTAACGACGATTGATCTGCAGCATGCTTTGCGGTTTATTATTCAAACGGTTTCGGAAAAACTCCATTATCACAGCAATGCGATATATACCTTAAGACCAGAAAAAAGTATGTATTGCCTCGAGGCATCAGACTCATCCGATGATACGAACAAGGATGAATGTGTGCCGATAACAGATGGGATACTGAAAATAATAATGGATACCCAGGATTATGTGGTAATCGAGGACACGGCCCTGTATCAGATAAAGGATTCACAGTTGACGAGGAACTTTGGCTCGTTATTTGCGGCGCCTATTATCCATAACAACAACTGTATCGCCTTTTTTGTTGTTCGGAATAGGCATCCCTATGTCTATACGGATGATGAT
Source organism: Thermodesulfovibrionales bacterium (assembly GCA_041577035.1). GTDB lineage: Bacteria > Nitrospirota > Thermodesulfovibrionia > Thermodesulfovibrionales > UBA6898. Next base: position 461 of record JBFGJU010000241.1, read on the forward strand.
CTGAGTACCTTGAAAATTCTTGCGCATACGATCAATTCTGTTGTACGAAATGCCAAGCTGTTTCAGTCAACAAAACGCCAATTGCATAAACTTACTGTTCTCTATGAATTGAGCAGTGCAGTTACGTCAGTCCTTGATCTGGAAGAGTTATTGCGGCGCATAGCCGAGCAAATTTCAAGATTGCTGTCATCAAAAGGCTGTATTATCAGGTTGCTGGAAAAAGATAAACTCAAGATCAAATCTTTTTATGGTTTACCAGAGGGACTAAAAGAAGAGATGGAACTGTCATTGGGGCAGGGCATCGCCGGTTTTGTTGCAGAGAAAGGTGAACCTTTGCTTGTTGAAGATGTCTCTGCAATGCCCGCTCATTTACGGGTGCCTGCTATCGAAGTGCAAACCGTTATATGCGTTCCTCTCAAAGTGGGTGAAACAGTGATCGGCACGCTTGGCCTGTACGATAAATATAATAAGCGGGGTGATATCATTTCTTTTTCCGAAGAAGATTTAAGTACTGCAGAAGGGTTTGCATCGATATCAGCGATCGCGATCGAGAAATCTAAACTGTATGAGGACGAAGTCGCCAGAAAACAGAAGGCAAGTGAAGACAGAAAAAGACTGGATATCCTCTTCAGTAGCGTTCAGGGTGGAATAATAACCCTTGATAGAAATTTTAACGTGATCTCTGCCAACCGATATATCGAGGAATGGATTGGCTTATATGATGAAGACCTTATCGGTAAAAACGCCCTCGATATATTTCATGAAAAGATAGGGATTTGTCCTCACTGTGCGGCAAAGCCGACGTTCGAGACGGGAGAAATAAATTCTATCATGCAGTCTCGTGGCGTTAATTATGCTGAACTAACCGCATATCCCATAAAGAATGAGCAGGGGGAAATTGGCGAATGTGTTGTCTTTATCATGGATATTACGGAGCGAGTACTATATCAGGAGGAAACGCTCAGTCTCTATAGGGAAGTTATACAGACGAAGGAATACATGGAGAGCATTATTGATAACTCAGCCGATGCTATTGTGACATCAGATATGGAAGGCACCATTACCTCATGGAATAAGGGTGCTGTAAACATTTATGGATATAGTGAGTCAGAGGCTGTTGGGACGTTTTTGCCCTTTGTGCCTGAAGCCCTTATGACAAAAGAAAAGGATAATATAGCCAGTATTAAGAAAGGTGAATCAATCAGAAATGTTGAAACGTTCAGGAAGAAGAAAGACGGCACGATTATTGAAGTGAGTCTTACCTTATCACCGATCAAGGATGCTGCGGGCAATATTATTGGCATAACAGGAATATCAAGGGATATTTCTGAAAAGAAGATTGTTGAAAAGGAATTGATCAGGAGAAACCAGGAACTGTCAAGATTGTTTTTCATAAGCGCTGCTATGAGAAGTACACTTCAACTTGACAGACTGTTGAGAATGGTTCTTACGGTAGTGACTATGAGCGATGGTCTTGGATTTAATCGGGCACTTCTTTTTTTGGTGGATGAAGAAAAAAAGATTCTGAAAGGTGCTATGGGAGTTGGCCCTGAAAATCCCGAGGATGCGTGGAAAATATGGGATGAAATTTCAACAGAGCAGAAAACGCTTGACGCAATTATTCAGGAAATAATAGCTACACCGGTTAATAAGGATTCATTTATTGACCGTCTGGCAATCAGTATTGAGATAGGCCTTGAAGAAGATACCATACTGACCAGGGCAGTAAAAGAAAAACGGGCATTCAACATTAAAGGTAAGAACGACGAACTATTAGTTGATACGATTCTTTTACAACAACTCGGATCTGAAGCATATGCAATCGTCCCCCTGATTTCCAGGGACAGGGTAATCGGACTCCTGTGGGTAGATAATTATTTTAATAAAAAACCGATTACTGATGAAGACATGAAGTTTTTGACCAGTTTTTCGAATCAAATCGCGTCGTCTATTGAAAATGCCCGCCTGTTTGAACAGGTGGCAATGGCCGAACAACAGCTTGAAAATATATTTGAATCGATATCTGACATGGTTTATTTCAACAGCAAGGACTATGTTATCAGAAGCGTTAATAAAGCAGTAATCAACAAAGTCGGATTACCTGCCTCAAAGATCATCGGCAGAAAGTGTTATGAGGTATTTCACGGTACGGATGAGCCGCTAAAAAGTTGTCCGCACCATAAAACGGTTGATACTAAAAAGGCCTATGTTGAAGAGCTGGATGACCCGCATATGGGAGGAACATTTCTGACGTCGAGTTCGCCCATTTTTGATCCATCAGGTGAGTTTATGGGTTCGGTTCATGTTGTGAGAGACATTTCCGAGTTGAAGAATCTTCGTGAAAAACTGACATCAGCCGAAAAAATGGCAGCTCTGGGAGAGGTTGCAGCAAAAGTTGCACATGAAATAAGAAATCCCCTCGTCTCTGTGGGAGGCTTTGCCAAAAGACTTGACCGGAAACTTGATGGAAATCTCAAGGAATATGCTGAGATAATAGTGAAAGAGGTAGACAGACTCGAAAATATTTTAAAAGAAATATTGGGATTTGTTAAAGAAACAAGACTATACAAAGAAACGGTTGATATCAATAGCATTATTGAGGATGTAATTACGCTCATGAAATCTGACATTGAAGACAGACACTTGAACA
>JBFGJU010000242.1:0-3099 GCA_041577035.1 Thermodesulfovibrionales bacterium
TCATATACCAGAAATCCGACGGGCCTTTGATATCCTTACGCCCGAATATGAAACGATTGTTGTGGAAGGTATTGGCGGTATCATGGTGCCAATCGCAAAAGGCTACTTTACCATTGACCTCATAAAAGACTTCAGATTGCCGACAATCGTTGTTGCACGGCCGGGCCTTGGTACGATAAATCACATAATGCTTACGGTACATTATGCATTGAAGGAAGGTCTGGAGATAGCCGGGATTGTCCTGAATTATACCCAATCGCCAGAGAACAGTCTGGCTGAAGAAACCAATCCTCACCTTTTAGAGCAGATCTGTCCTGTGCCGGTTATCGGTATATTTCCGTACCTTAAGAAACTCGACGAGCAGGAGATAGCAAAGGCAGCAATGAAACATCTAAATCTGGAGCACTTAAAGACATTTTTGTAATCTAAAAACTAGATTAGTTTCAGGCTTTTCAGCGTCTTTTTCAGCTTTTCTCTATTTGCGGGAGCCATTTCACAGAGTGGCAGTCTGAATTCTTCCTTGATCTTCTTCATCATCGCAAGGGCAGTCTTTGCCGGTATAGGATTGGTTTCGTAGAACATTGCCGCATTGAGCGGTTCAAGCTGGTAATGAATTTTCCGAGCCTGTTTCAGGTTTCCCTTTTCCCACTCAGAAAACATCTTTGAAGCCAGTTTAGGGGCAACGTTTGCCGAAACAGATATCGCTCCCTTCCCGCCAAGAGCCAGCAGAGTAAACGTTGTAAAGTCATCACCGGAAAGAACCGTGATTTTATCCCCACAGAGACGAATAACCTCACTGACTTGCTTCATGTCCCCTGTCGCTTCGTTAATCGCAACAATGTTCCAGATCTCCGCCAGCCTGGCCACTGTCGAAGGAAGAATATTGCTAGCTGTCCTGCCAGGGACGTTATAGAGCACAATCGGTATCTTTACTCCTTCTGCAACAGCTTTATAATGCCGGTAAATCCCTTCCTGGGTCGGCTTGTTGTAATAGGGTGATACAAGAAGTGCCCCATCAGCGCCCGACTTTTTCGCCTCTCCCGTAATCATTATGGTCTCATCAGTCGCATTGGCACCTGTTCCTGCTATAACCGGCACCCTCTTATTGACCGCTTCAACCGTAAAACGGATAACCCGGTGATGTTCATTATAATCAAGGGTTGCGGACTCACCGGTTGTGCCGCAGGGAACAATGGCATTGGTGCCCTCTTTGATATGCCATTCAATAAGGTCACCAAGGGCTTTTTCATCGACCTTGCCGTTTTTGAAAGGTGTTACGATTGCAACGATTGAGCCTTTAAACATAGTTCCCCCTTACTCTTGATCGCCTATTTATACCTTATCTATATAACACTGCCCCTGCTCGGAACCCGTTTTCGGACTTGTTAACCCACTTAACCATTGCAGTATCAGACAATGCAGCCCCATGCTCTATTCTTAGTATATGTCCCGGTTCTACCGGATAATCAGTAAAGAAACCAATACCGCCATCACTGATGTCAATCGCTTTGCCGGTCGACTGCACTTTCTCAATTGATTTAAACTTGACTACAGCAAGCGAAAAGTGCAAAGCCTCATCATAGGCGATTCGCTGGTGTCTTCTTTGGCTTTGTCTGTCTAACATCTTGTATATCCAGAAGAAATTATATTATGATCGATCCTTCATACACCTCGACCGCCGGACCTGTCATATAGACATGTTTATCCCTCGCCCATTTTACCATAAGTTCACCGCCGAGTAACAGAACTTTTATTTCTTTTGCTGTTAGTTCTTTGACACTGAGAGCTACAGCAACTGCTGATGCCCCGGTCCCGCATGCCATGGTTTCGCCGGAGCCCCGTTCCCATACGCGCATCTTGACTGTTTCAGGGTTTATTACCTGTACAAATTCAACGTTTATCCTGTTCGGAAATAACTCATGGTGTTCTATGAGCGGTCCGAATTTCTGCACATCAAAATGATCGACATCATCAACAACAATAACAGCGTGCGGATTGCCCATAGATAGGCAGGTTATGGTAAAAGGCTCTCTCTCAATGGTAAGAGGAACATCTTTCACCATGCCGTGATATTTAACCGGAATCGATTCTGGTTCAAATAGGGGTTCTCCCATATCAACCCTGACCATATCTCCTGACTGCTCCGGTCGTATGATGCCAGCAAGCGTTTCTATCGAAAGAACAGGTTTATCTGATATTTTTCTGTCCCATACGTACTTTGCAAGGCAGCGGATGCCATTACCGCACATCTCGACTTCGCTGCCGTCAGCATTGAAAATCCGCATCTTAAAGTCAGCGATCTCTGAATCTGTGAGAACCAGTACCTGATCAGCACCGATGCCAAAACGTCTTGTGCATAAATGCTCTGATATATTGCTGAAATCCGGAAGCCCGGTGCTGAGTACCGAACTGCGGCAGTCAATCAGTATGAAGTCATTACCGAGACCATGCATTTTCGTAAATTGGAGTTTCAAAATAGTGCTCCTTTTTATGTCATTCCCAAGGCCTTAATCGGGAATCCAGCAATCTACTTTAGCGCTGTTTATTCAGAAATAAATAATTATTTATAATTAATTAGTTTACTTCAGATATTCAGGCAATACTTCATCTTTTACAAGATCATTATACGTCCCGCGTTTTCTGATCAGGTTGTGCTTCCTGCCATTCACCATAACCTCTGCAATCGTCCGGCGGCTGTTATAATTCGAGCTCATCGACATGCAATACGCCCCGGCCCCCATCACAGCAAGATATTCCCCTCGATTCACCTTCTGGATATCCCGTTCCTTAGCGAGAAAGTCTCCTGATTCGCAGATTGGTCCCACAATATCAGACCGTACGGTCGATCTCCTGTTCTTAAGAACAGGAATAATATGATGATATGAATCGTAAAGCGTAGGCCGCATAAGGTCATTCATTCCTGCATCAACAATCACAAATACCTTATCAATACCCTTTTTGAGATACAGGGTCTTTGTTACCAGCATCCCGGCGTTTCCCATAATTGATCTTCCGGGCTCCATAACCAATGTTAACGGTCTCTGGCTGAGAAGCGGAAGGAGTTTCTTCGCAAGGTCCGCCGGTTGAGGGGGCTTCTCA
>JBFGJU010000243.1:0-3063 GCA_041577035.1 Thermodesulfovibrionales bacterium
CTGTTTTCCTGCCATTGATTGAGAGCAGCTTTTTCACAAGCGATTCGATATGCTCCCTGGATTTCGTGAATTCGGAATGATCCGGAGTAATTGCGCCCGGAGTTGTCTGTGCGAGATGGTGTGCTATGGCATAGGAGATAACATAATAACCATCTGCAAGTCCCTGCATGAGCGCGCTTGCGCCGAGGCGGTTGGCCCCATGATCGGAAAAATTGGCCTCCCCGAGGACAAAGAGGCCGGGAATATTACTTTCCAGGTTATAATCGACCCATAACCCTCCCAGGGTATAATGCACTGCAGGATATATGCGCATCGGCTGTTGATAGGCATTTTCAGCCGTGATCTTCTCGTACATGTCAAAGAGATTTCCATAGCGCTCCTGGATAACCTGTTCGCCCAAACGCTTGATAGCATCGGCAAAATCAAGGTAGACGCCGTAACCGCTCGTGCCAATCCCGCGGCCCTCATCACAGACTTCTTTTGCAGATCGTGATGCTATATCGCGCGGTGCAAGGTTACCAAAGCTTGGATATTTACGCTCCAGGAAGTAGTCTCGGTCTTCTTCCGGAATTTCCCGGGGAGGACGCTTATCCGCCTTATGCTGTGGCACCCAGACCCTGCCGTCGTTCCTGAGCGACTCAGACATCAGGGTAAGCTTGGACTGATAATCCCCGGAAACAGGAATACAGGTCGGGTGTATCTGGGTAAAGCATGGATTTGCGAAAAAGGCCCCCTTTTTGTATGCCCGAAAGGTAGCAGTTACATTGCATCCCAGAGCATTGGTGGAAAGGTAAAAGACATTCGAATACCCCCCGGTACAGAGACAGACGGCATCGGCTGCAAAGGATTTTATGTCTCCGGTTACCATATCGCGAGTGGTAATTCCCCTGGCCTCGCCGTCCACAAGCACAAGGTCGAGCATCTCTGTGCGTGGATGAAGTCGTACCGAACCAGACCGTATCTGGCGGGATAATGCGGAATATGCACCAAGGAGGAGCTGCTGTCCCGTTTGTCCTCGTGCATAGAAGGTACGGGACACCTGCGCACCGCCGAATGAGCGGTTGTCAAGATACCCGGCATAATCACGGGCAAACGGGACCCCCTGCGCGACACACTGGTCAATTATATTGTTGCTCACCGTTGCAAGACGGTACACATTGGCTTCACGCGCCCTGAAATCTCCGCCCTTTATTGTGTCATGGAAGAGACGGAATATGCTGTCTCCGTCGTTTGGATAGTTTTTGGCAGCATTAATTCCACCCTGTGCAGCAATGCTATGCGCCCGGCGGGCGCTGTCCTGATAACAGAAGGCCTCAACATTATAGCCAAGTTCTCCAAGGCTGGCAGCAGCGGATGCCCCGGCCAGTCCTGTCCCCACAATGATGATCGTATATTTCCGCTTATTGGCGGGATTTACCAGTTTTAGTTCCTGTCGTCGCTTATCCCATTTTTCATGAAGTGGACCGGTTGGACATTTTCCATCCAGAATCATAAATCATTACCCTTTCACGATACCGACAAAAATAACGACCGGAATAGATGCATACCCAATAAGCAGTATGAGGGATGCAATAACACCGGCCTTTGCAATGATGGGCTGAGTTTGATCCGTATTTAAACCCAGTGTCTGAAAAGAGCTCTGCAAACCATGCACAAGGTGCAGGGTCAGTGCGATCAGCGAAGCAATATATAAAAACAGAATAAAAAAGTTCTGAAAACTAAACACCACCATGCCGAATACATCGGGCAATCCCATGGCATCCGTGTTCAATTTGGCTGACATTTCAGGGTGAATCATCTGGACGGTGAAATGAAGCAGGTGATAGACAAGGAACCCCGCGATAACAAGACCGGTCCATATCATGTTCTTCGAGGAGAATGTTGCTCGAAGACTCTTTTGCAGCGCATACGCATCCGGTTTTGAAGATCGGTTCTCAAGGGTGAGCTGAATACCAAATATAACATGGAGCGATAATAACGTGATCATCACAAGACGAACTATCCAGACGAGAGGCCAAAAGTCATGGAGGTGTTTTGCATAGGTATTAATCCAGCTGAAATACAGTGTGCTATTCCCGATCAGATGAAAGACTACAAAAAGGATCATGAGCTGGCCGGTTATGGCCATAAGTATTTTTCTGCCGATGGAGCTTTTTATTAACAATTGCATGCTGAAATACCCTGGTATTAATTATAGAATGATAAAATTAAAAAACCAAGTGACGAATTCATATGCCTTCAAGGCGACGTATGAATAAAAAAATATTCGTTGTTTTAACGCCTACGCTGTGGCGGAATTTCCTGAATTGTATTTTGTATTTCTCTAGCAGGTCTTTTACGAAATGGACGCGCTCCTTCCACTCTTATTTGTTATTATAATGCTATGTGTTATATGCCACGCTATAAAAGCACGGCCCATACGTTTTACATTCGGTTTCTTGACGGCAATCCTCATATCACCAGAGCTTAACCATGGTAGAAGCACGGGAAAAAGAAATATTCAGGACGTTCATTATTTCTCTTGGCATTACCGTGCTCGTTTGTCTGGCTGCTACCTTCCTTATTATTTCAATTACCAATAACCGTCTTATTGAAGAACAGGCGAGAACACAAGGGCGAACTCACTTCAAAACTATTGTCATGACAAGAAAGTGGAATGCACGACACGGTGGCGTTTATGTAAAGAAGGCACCCGGTGTCCAATCAAATCCGTATCTCGATAATCCCGACATAACAGCGATGGACGGTACGGTATATACCAAAAAGAATCCTGCTCTCATGACACGTGAGATTTCAGAATATTCCGAAAAAGAAGGTCTGTTTTCTTTTCATATGACGAGCTTGAAACCTCTGAATCCTGTAAATGCTCCAGATGCGTTTGAAAGAGATGCTTTAGAAAAGTTTGAGAAAGGAATAAAGGAAGTCTCTAAGACTTTTGAAAAAAACAGCGGGACCTATTTTAGGTATATGGAGCCTCTCTTTGTTGAAAAGGAATGCCTGCAATGTCATGCACAACATGGCTATAAGCTTGGCGATATACGGGGAGGAATCAGTGTTACGTTC
>JBFGJU010000244.1:0-3041 GCA_041577035.1 Thermodesulfovibrionales bacterium
CGGAGGCCAGCAGCCTCCACCTGAAAATGACCGTTTTCGAGCTCAGGCCATTTCTGGAAAATATCAGCAGGCGGTTCAAGGCCCTTTTTCAGGAAAAAGGAGTTTCGTTCACATTGAACTGCAACAACGATATCAGGCTCAATGCTGACCCGGATAAATTCAGTCAGATAATAATCAATCTTTTGAGTAATGCCCTCAAAGCAACGGGAAGAGGAGGAACGGTAGCGATCACTGTATCCCGTTCTGACTCAGATCTTCTCATAGAAGTTTCTGACAACGGGAAGGGTATTCACGTAAAAGACCTGCCATTCATCTTTGATCGATTTTATAAAACAACGGCTGAGGGCCTCGGACTGGGGCTGACGATTGCAAAGGAACTCGTTGAGGCCCATAAAGGAACGATAGGCGCCGCCAGTAAACCCGGCGAACAGACCGTTTTTACGATCACGCTGCCACAGAACTATCTTCATAATTCTTCATAATCCATTCGAGGCTTGTTCATAATTTTCTGTTACGCTGAATAAAGGAAATAAACCAGTGAAAATTGAGGAAAGGAGAAGATCATATGAAGATATTTTTCACACTAGCAGGGATTCTGGTATCAATTATTGTTATGGGAAGTGTTATGGCAGTTCCTCCTGGCAAAACAGTTGAGTGGGAAAACCCGACAGGCACGGTCATCTTTGACGGCAAGATTCATTCTGACAAGGGGCTGAAGTGCAATGATTGCCATACCAAGATCTTTGCGATGAAGAAGGATACGGCACAAATGAGTATGAAGGAGCTAAATACCGGGGCATTCTGCGGTTCATGCCATGATGGAACAGGAGCTTTTGCAACGAGTACCGCTGAATCATGTGCCAGGTGTCACACCAAATAGTGTTTTGTGCTCACAGGGAAAAGCGATCCGTTCTTCTCCGTCTTTTCCTGTGGGCACACTTCCCGGCTGTATATAATTGCATATCTCGTGAATAAGGAATGAACGAAATTCTCTTTATATTTGACCTGTATTTCTCTAAAAATCTATAATTTAAAAGTAAAGGAGGCGAATTTCCTCAAGCGCCGGAACGGGGTCTTAGCAGATGAAAAACTACCTTTTATCATTTTTATTTTCAGGTGTCATCATATTTCTTCTTCCAATCGTCTCCCCCCTGACCTTGTTCGGTCTTATCGTTGAGGAGCTTCATCCTTCATTCGGCAGCCTGTGTGCGGTTTCTGTTGTGTACGCCGGAAACACCGGGGATAGGCGGTCACCCTACGGCCATTCAAAAGGCAGTACGTACGGCGAAAAAAAAACCGTAAGAACAGTTGAAGAAGCAGAAGATATACTACAGAATTATTTCACAGGTAAAGAGGTAACAATAGGTAGGATCCGTGAGAAGAAACTCTATTTTGAGGCTGATATTCTGGATAAAAATAATAAAAAAGTCGATAGTGTCATTATCGATAAAAGAACCGGCAGGATACGATCGATTTATTAGCTGCAGCACTCAGGATCCACGATGCAGGATGCAGGATACAAGTCGCCGGATACAGGATACATGATACAGGATGTCAGATGCATGATTCACGACACCGGTCGCAGGATGCGGGTCACAGGATACATGATGCGTGATACAGGATGGGACGATGAATCCTAAAAAACAAAAAAATGAATCACTGGTATTTCATCCCTTTGAAGATCTGAAAGACATTATCAGGCTTAAAAAGACAACAGTCACAAGAAAATCCCCTGCTAAAAAAGTGAATGACACCGAGAAGGAAGAAGCATTGTTTCGGGATGCCATGCGTGCTGTTCGTGAAATCAGGGAATACAGGGAAATCCCGATCCGCAAGAAGACCCCCTGCCCGCCCCACAGGAAGAGCAATGCGGATACCGCAGCTTTAAAGATACTTCAGGGCATTGTAACAGGTACTATGCCGGTGAACCTTTCTGATACAGCGGAATTTGTGCAATGGAAAAATCCCGGCGTTCGGACTGATATAACACGCACGCTGCATGACGGCCGTTACTCGGTACAGGACTGCCTCGATCTGCACGGATTCACGTCCAATGAAGCGGAACTGGAAATTGATCAGTTTCTCAAACAAGCGCTTCAAAAAAGGCTGAAATGCATAAAAATCATTCATGGAAGAGGGCTGCGCTCTCCCCATGGCCCCGTATTGAAAGAGGCGGTCGTGAAATGGCTTTCCGGAAAATATCGAAAGTATGTGATAGCCTTTGTGACTGCACGGCAGTGTGACGGAGGACTGGGAGCGCTGTACGTGCTCTTGCAGTAAGCATATAATACATTTTTACGAATAATAGATCGGACATGTCTGAACTCATTACATTGCTGCGCGAAAGCGGTCCCCATCAGATACTGTTTTTCATGCTCGCGACCGTAATTCTCTATTCGATCATTATGCGTATACTTAAAAAGAGGTTGCGATCTGAAAAAACTGATAGTGAAAGACTCTTTGACAGAGCCCGACAGAAAGATTGCAGCGAGTTTGATATTTTTCAGCTGACCGGTGCACAATGGAATATCCCGGAAGTTCGTATCAAAGAGGACTTTAAACGGTATCTATCCTCTGGTACGATACCGTATTATGTGAGAGATTATCTCAGAAAAAAATAAAAGGACACTATAGCATGTCATTCGATGATGCAATTAAAGAGCATCGTGAAGCCCTCAAAGGCGCTGAACAGTCTGGAGATATGACCGCGGTTTTTAAAAGCTGCCACCGGCTGGGCATTCTTTATCAAAAAAAAGGCGACTATGACACATCCCTCGGATTCCATCATAAGGCACTCGATATCGCAGGGCAGCGAAAGGATAACAAAGGTATTTCCAAAAGCTACAACCAGATCGGAATAATTCATGAAAGAAGGGGCAGCTACGATATAGCATTAACCCATTTTCAGCAGGCCCTTGATCTGAGTGAAAAGATGGGGGACAGCTCGGGTATATCGATCGGTTATCAGAACATAGGGATTGTTCATCAAAAAAGGGGTGAATACGAAAGGGCACTTGAGCTCTGCCATAAGGCCCTCAAGA
>JBFGJU010000245.1:0-2984 GCA_041577035.1 Thermodesulfovibrionales bacterium
CTGGCAAAACTGAATGACGTAATAAAGAAATATTCGTCAGAAGAGCATATGGTTTCACTGGCGTATCAGAAGATGATAACGATTCACCTTGCGCAGGGTTCCTCGGATGAGGCCTTGAAGACCCTGGATGCATTATACGGCATGAACAGCCCTTTCTTTAAAGATTATGCCCTCATAGAGTCTGCACGAATACTGGAAAAACAGGGAAAGATAGATGAGGCACAGACGAAATACAAAACACTTGCAGAATTATTCTCTGGCTCTCCTTACGCTCAGGAAGCGCAGGGAAAACTGACGGCAGCAACAGAAGAAGAGGAAGAGACAGAGACAGAGACAAAAGCAGAGACAGAGACACAGGCAGAGGCACAGGAATCAAAAGAAGAGCAGTAAATCATGTGTTGGTCTGCTCTGTTACGTTAACCCGTTCTTTTATCCTGTGGATACCATTGAGATTCGCTCCTCATGTCACATAAACTGTATACCCTGGGAACCAGTCAACGCAGCAGCGAAGATTTTATTGAAATTCTTCTTTCCTTCAGCATCAACGCTGTCATTGACGTGAGAAGTTTTCCAAAAAGCAAACGTCCTCACTTTAACAGAGACGCCCTTTCACAACTGCTCTCATCAAATGGTCTGGTCTACTATTTCCTCGGCAAAGAGCTCGGCGGCTTTCGAAAAGGAGGATATACCGCCTATATCATAACAGACGATTTTTCCCGTGGTATTGATGCCCTTGAGGTTATCGCCAGAAAAGACCGGTCGGTTATCATCTGTGCGGAACGGTTGCCGTGGAAATGTCACAGAAAATGGATTTCCGGGGAACTCCAGAAGAGAGGATGGGCTGTCGAACACATTATAGACAAAGATAAAGTCTGGTCACCTCAAAAAAGAGACTGAATGTTTTCTTTTTTCAAATGCAGGTAAATATGGTATATATAATATCAGTCGTATTGGTTCAGAATACAATGCCCGGACATATCCTTCATGACAAAAAAGATTTCCAAAGATATTAAAAAAGAGATCGAAGCTCTTGTGAAGGAACTCTCTGATCATGCCTACCGGTATTATGTCCTCGATTCCCCGGTAATCTCTGATGCTGAATATGACCGGAAATACCGCCATCTCAGAAAAATGGAAGAAGAGCACGAATATGTCCTGTCTGAATCACCAACGCAGAGGATCGGGGCGCCTCCCCTTGAAAAATTTGAGAAGGTCAAGCATTCCGAACCAATGCTCTCGCTTGATAATGCATTTTCATTTGATGAGCTGATTGAATTTGACAAAAGAATCAGGAAGCTGCTCCGCACGGATGAAGAAATCGAATATACCGTAGAACCGAAATACGACGGGCTCGCCATTGAGCTTACGTATGCACAGGGCCTGCTGAGCCGGGCATCTACCCGGGGGGACGGGTACACCGGTGAAGACGTAACCCGGAATATAAAAACCGTTCAGTCAGCCCCGCTCAGATTATTCGGTCGTGATTTTATTCCTGAAGAAATCGATATCCGCGGCGAGATTTATATGGATATCAGGGATTTTGAGAGGCTGAACCGGGAACGCCTGAAGAGAGAAGAGACACCGTTTGCCAATCCGCGAAATGCTGCTGCAGGGTCCGTGCGCCAGCTTGACTCATCCATAACAGCATCACGAAATCTTCACCTCGCCTGTTATGGTATAGGAAAAGTGACCGGTAAATCCTTCGGAAGCCAGTCAGAACTCATTGAGTGGCTCAAAGAATCACGGGTGCCGACCCCCTTAAGCGTGACAACTGCAAAGGGAGTCGAGCAGACCATCAGAGAGATAAAGAAAATAGAGGAATTGAGGTCTACTCTTACCTTTGAAACAGATGGTGCGGTCGTAAAGGTAAATGACATGAATCTTCAGCGGAAACTCGGGGTCAAGACAAAAGAGCCCCGGTGGGCCATTGCGTTCAAATTTCAGGCCCATCAGGGAACCACAAAAATTAGAGAAATTCACGGGAGCGTTGGAAGAACGGGTGTGATAACTCCCTATGCTGTTTTTGAGCCGGTTAAGATCGGCGGGGTCACCGTATCCCGGTCGACATTGCACAACTGGGATGAAATAGACCGAAAAGACATACGGATTGGAGATACAGTTGTAGTTGAGCGGGCAGGTGATGTGATTCCTCATGTGATCATGGTTGTAAAAGACAGGAGAACAGGAAAAGAAAAAAAATGTCCTCTGCCGAAAAAATGCCCGGTCTGCGGATCGCAGGTTGTAAGAGAGGAAGGTGAGGTCGCTGTCCGTTGTGTTTCGCTTCATTGTCCGGCACAGGTGCAGGAAAAGATCTTTCATTTCGCATCAAGAGGAGGCATGGATATCGAGGGGCTTGGTGAAAAGAATGTGGCACTTCTCTACGAAGAAGGGCTTATAAAACACTTTGAGGACGTCTATCATCTCAAGAAAGAAGATCTTCTTGAACTCCCGCGGTTTGCCGAGAAATCAGCCAAAAATCTTGTGGCTGCGATAGAAAAGAGCAAAGAAACAACGCTTGCCAGGTTTCTCTTTGCGATCGGCATTCTCCATGTTGGTGAATACGCTGCAAAACTTCTTGCACGTCATTTCAAAAAACTGGAAGACCTGTTCTATGTCTCGCCTGAGAACATCATCGGGATCAAGCAGCTCGGTGAAAAGATCGCTCATTCCCTGTCAGCCTTCTTTAATGACGATGAGAATATCCGTGTCTTACAATCCATGATGAAGTCAGGACTCACTCTTTCAAATCCCGATTTCAGAACAGATAAAAAAAGCGCCCTGCCACTTCAGGGTATCACCTTTGTTTTGACCGGGACATTGCCAAAGGCACGGAAAGAAATCGAAGACCTGATCGAGGAAAAAGGTGGCCATGCGTCATCGGCCGTATCTGCAAGCACGGATTATCTTGTGGCAGGCGAAAACCCTGGCTCGAAACTGGCACAGGCAAAAAAAACAGGAAGACCTGTTCTATGTCTCGCCTGAGA
>JBFGJU010000246.1:0-2930 GCA_041577035.1 Thermodesulfovibrionales bacterium
GCGGCGTCCTATCTAGAACAGCTTTTTAAATGAAGTCTCCGTCAGCTGTTGCGGAGGACTTCGAGAAGTGTCTCATAGAGAGAGAACGCTTCTTCAGTGGCACTGGCTGGTTTTTGCCTTTTGTGAATATCGGAAATAGTTCTTGCATCTATTCCATGCCTGTCACAGAGGAGCCGTGCCTGATGCCATGAGGGAAGCCATATGAGTTTTTCGGTCATGTTCTCAATGCTCTTGAAGATATCCAGAAATCTGCCCAGATTCAAGATAAAATATATGCGCCCGGGAAATGGGGAGGCAACTGCTATGTGCTCATCTCGATCCCAGACAAAGCACCCGACATGAGGTCTCCAGAGAAGACCAGCTTCTTTTAGCTTAGCAGCCATTTCACAAAGCCGACGATCAAAGGGAATCGGCGCCAGATCGGTCTCGCTGTTAAAGGGTGTTGCATACATGTGCATTCTCCTTGATTCTATTTGTGTTAAAAAGTGCTGAGATATATCAGCGCTCAAGTATACCGGCAATACGCTTCAATGCAAGCATGCAGACAGGAGCGTATGCAGAAGCCAGAAGCGGTATTTCGAACACAAGGCGGCAGGAATCAGGTCCCGATGGCTCGATACGGTGCCCCGTCGCGGGGATTCCCGATACACGCCATGACCAGTGTCTTTTCTCCTCATATCCGGTGATCTGAAAAGGAACCCAGAAACCGGCGATTGTTCTCACCTTTCCTTCCGATGCAAATCGAAAGAAACGGTCCTCACATTCAACCGCGGCTACTGATGGTCCCCAATGGGGCCATTGCGTCGTATCAGTGATCAATGACCAGAGCCGTTCACATGATGACCTGATATCCCTGCTTATCTTCAGAAAGCCTCCGCCTATCTCTATCAAGGATTGCTCCTTTCTCTCCGGATGTTTTCACTGGCCCTTCTTCTTATCAGCTTATCCATCTCTACAACGAAAATGACCGTAGCTGACACCGTAATAATTTCGATCCATTCCGGAATTGATAAGGGTGCTGTCCTGAATATCCACTGAAAAGCCGGCACATAGAGTACAGCCAGATGAGCAAAAAAGGCGGTTATCATACTTATGAAGAGAAAGATGTTGCTTAGTGGATTTATCCTGAATATGGATTGCATCTCAGAGCGTGAGTTCCAGGCCTGGAAAAACTGAAAAAATACCATGGTAGTCACTGCTACTGTCCGTGCCTGTTCAATCGAAGCGCCAGATTTTATTGCCATGACATAATTTAAAATGACCCCGAGAGATATGATCAAACCAACCAATACCGTCCTCTGGATCAGGAGCCTGGACATTATCCCCTCGTGAGGATCTCTCTGAGGCCTCTCGAGGATCCCTTTTTCTCCCGGTTCAAACGCGAGGGCAACATCCTGAAGCCCATTCGTCACCAGATTTATCCAGAGCAGCTGGGCCGGGACATACGGTATTGGCAGTCCGAGCAGCAAAGTACCAATAATGGAAAGAACAGCCGCGATCCCGGTCGGAATCAGGAAAAAAACAACCTTTTTTATATTATCAAATACTACCCTTCCCTCTTCAACCGCATTAACGATACTCGCGAAGTTGTCATCAGCAATAACCATGTCGGACGCTTCTTTTGCCACATCTGTTCCGGTCCTGCCCATGGTTATACCGATATGCGCAGCCTTTAACGCAGGGGCATCATTCACCCCGTCACCGGTTACTGCCACGATGTCGCCATGTTCTTTTAACTGCTGGACAATTCGTAATTTATGTTGTGGCGAAACTCTCGCGTAAACTGACACATCTTTTACCTTGTGGAAGAGCTCTGTATCACTCATAGGCTCAAGCTCTTTCCCGGTCAGTACCGCGGCAGCATCACCTGTTATTCCAAGTTTCTTTGCTATTGCCTGAGCAGTGACGGCATGGTCACCGGTTATCATTACCGTCCTTATTCCGGCTTTTTTGCATTTATCGATTGCTATTATGGCCTCTTCCCTCGGCGGGTCAATCATGCCCTGCAATCCCGCAAAAATGAGGTCTGTCTCTACGTCCCGGTGCGTTATCTCTTCGACCGTGTCAGGAACCTCCTTGTATGCCATGGCAAGTACTCTCAGGCCTTCCCGGCCAAAGGCATCTGCCGCACGAAAGAAATTACCTTTCTCTACTTCCTCACCAATCATGCATTCAGTGCATATATCAAGCAGTCCGTCCAGCGAGCCTTTGACGAAAATAAATTTCTTATTTCCGTGTTTATGAAGGTTAGCCATATACCCCCGTTCAGATTCAAACGGGATGGTTGCCAGAAGCGGATATTTTTTCCTTTCCTCCTCGGGTTTGAGACCAGCCTTCATGGCAGAAACTATCAGGGCACCTTCAGTCGGATCACCGTCCACCTTATACTGACCATCTTCTTCATACAGGTCAGACTCATTACAGAGAAGCCCAATCCTGAAACACTGTTGCAAAATGGTTAATTCATCTCTCCTGAGAGGCATCTTTTCGTGCAGCACTTCCCCCTGTGGCTCATATCCCGTTCCGGTAACCTCATAGGTATGCTCGCCGTCGAACACCAGTCTGACCGTCATCTCGTTTTTTGTGAGAGTTCCTGTTTTATCCGAGCCTATGACCGTAGTGCTTCCAAGTGTTTCAACCTCGTGGAGTTTACGGATAATCGCGTTCCGCCGGGACATCCTCGCCACCCCTATCGCCAGGGTTATGGTGACAACAATAGGTAGCCCTTCAGGGATGGTCGCAACAGCTGCGGCAACCGCTGTCAGGAACATATTCTTTGCACTCTCGCCCAGCAATATGCCAACAAGAAAAACAACGAGCGATGCCGCCAGGACGAGAATGCCGATATTCCTGGCAAAAGTCTGTATCTTTTGCTGAACAGGAGCCTTAACCGAACCAACATCTTTTACTTCAAGGGCAATCTTTCCCAA
>JBFGJU010000247.1:0-2902 GCA_041577035.1 Thermodesulfovibrionales bacterium
AGCCTTTCTCTTTTTTAATGCAGTGTCATGAACCTATCAGCACGACAAATAGCTCAAGACCTTCAAGCATTAGGTGATCCAGTAATTGCAGAGCATTCACAGCGGTTTTTTAAAACCGCTAAGGGAGAGTATGGTCACGGTGATATATTCCTCGGCATCCGTGTTCCGGTTATACGCAAGCAGGTCAAAAAATACAGGGGGATCACGCTTGGTGAAGTAAAAAAACTACTGAAATCCCCTTTTCATGAGATACGGTTATGCTCGCTTCTCATGCTCGTTGATATGTTTGCAAAAGAAGACGATACAGAAAGATCAAAAATATATTCGTTCTATCTGAAGAACACCCGGCACATCAACAACTGGGATCTTGTTGATCTTTCCGCACCTCATATCGTGGGAGCGTACCTGGAACGCAGAAACAAGAAACCATTATATGTGCTGGCCCGGTCAGCCAGTCTCTGGGAACGCAGAATATCAGTTATTGCAACGTTCTACCTGATTAAAAATAATGACTTTGTTGACGCGTTAAAAATTGCACACATACTGAAGAATGATCCGGAAGATCTCATTCATAAGGCTGTTGGATGGATGCTGAGAGAGATCGGCAAGCGGAATCAGGCGGTGGAAGAGAGATATCTCAAAAAACAGTATAAACATATGCCAAGAACCATGTTACGGTATGCAATCGAACGGCTCCCTGAATCCAGACGGAAAGCCTATCTGGAAGGACGTATATGAGACGTGCGTTCACTCAATAAATATCATCGAAAAAACTCTCCTCGCGACGGGGCTCTTGATTGACATTGTTCCTGACGCTCATTTATACTGTAGCTATCCCTTGGGGGAGGCAGCATTGCCTGAGAGTTTCTCGTTTTCGAGAGAGACCCCGTGAACCTGATCCGGATAATTCCAGCGTAGGAAACAGGGAAAAGCGAGAGGCAACCGTATCCCTTGCGGGATACGGTTTTTTGTTTTATGCGGCTTACGATTAACGGTGAACTCAAGGAGAATGTCGGAGCAGCCACGGTTCAGGAACTGCTGGATGAACTTGGCATAGTC
The DNA here is from genome assembly GCA_041577035.1 of Thermodesulfovibrionales bacterium. Lineage (GTDB taxonomy): Bacteria > Nitrospirota > Thermodesulfovibrionia > Thermodesulfovibrionales > UBA6898. The sequence continues at coordinate 1,060 of JBFGJU010000247.1, forward strand.
TCAGGACGTGTTGCTGTTGAGGTAAATCTCTCGATTATACATAAAAAGGATTTTCATTCGTTCAGGATTCATGACGGAGATGAAATCGAAATCGTGAACTTTGTTGGAGGAGGAGAACAATAAAACGTAATTCGTGGTTCGTAATGGGTAATTAGTTATCACAGAACTTTGAGCAAAGCGCAGAGCGCAAGGCGCATGGCGTAAGAGGCAAAGTCAAAAGGATAAGAGGTCAAAAAATGTCATTAGCTAAGAAGGTTATCCCGTTGAAACTTTTAGGTGAGAACGGCTGCCCGCAGGGTTAAGCATTTTAGGCTGTCTGAGCCAAAGGCGAGTTCCTAAAATGTACCGAGCCTGCCTGCCGGCAGGCAGGGACGGCCGGACGAGCCGTTAAAAAAGTTTCGCGGGGGCCCTTCTTTTGGTTCGTGTTCTTGGGCAAGCAAGAAAATGAACAGAGATAGAGAGCTTTGAACAAAAGACCGTGATTCGTGATTCGTAATTGGTAATTAGTTAACAGAGAACTTTGAACGTCGAACATAAATAAAGGGAGAATATATGGGTGACAGGTTGGTGATAAAAGGCATTGAATTCTCGTCACGGCTCTGGGTCGGGACCGGCAAGTACCGGGATTTTGAAGAAACAAGAAAGGCGGTCGAAGCATCTGGGACTGATGTCGTAACCGTTGCGGTACGAAGAGTAAACATCATAGACAGAAAAACGGAAAATCTCCTTGATTACATTGATCCGAAAAAATACAAGATCCTGCCGAACACCGCGGGTTGCTACACGGTTGAGGATGCCCTCAGATATTCGCGGCTTGCCAGAGAGGCCGGTATTTCCGACCTTATTAAACTGGAAGTCATTGGCGATGAAAAGACGCTCTTTCCGGATACACCCGGGCTTTTAAAGGCAACAGAGATTCTCGCGAAAGAGGGGTTTATTGTGCTGCCGTATTCCAATGATGACCCGATCATGGCTAAAAGGCTGGCAGACGCGGGTGCGGCGGCTGTCATGCCCCTAGGGGCCCCGATTGGTTCGGGACTTGGCATCCGCAATCCCTATAACATAAAAATAATACTCGAAACCGTGAATACGGTCCCGATCATCGTTGATGCTGGAGTGGGAACGGCATCAGATGCGACCATAGCTATGGAACTTGGCTGCGACGCTGTGCTTATCAATACCGGCATCGCAGGTGCCAAAGACCCTATTGCCATGGCCTCGGCAATGAAACATGCGGTAACTGCGGGCAGGCTGGCGTACCGGGCAGGACGGATACCAAGAAAATTATATGCGACAGCGAGCAGCCCGATTGAAGGTATGCTGTAAAGGCAGGCTGGCGGCAGCGTATTGTCAGCACTGATATTCAATGGAATAATAAAGAAGCCTTTGAAAAGGGGAGGGAACAGGAGGCAATGGAGGCGTATCGATATCAGGAGCTTGCATATCTGATTGTACCGATCATGCTTGGCATGGAATTTTTTTTAAGCGCTCGCGAAGAAAAAAAAGACAGGGAGGAAACTACGCTCGGTTTTTATGTCCTTGAGTTTTTTGGATTTATTTTTATGGCACTGTTCCCTGCAGTATTTATATTCACCATCTGGGCTATTGAGACCAATGCGTTTCCATTACAGGAAGTGCCACTTGCGAAGCTCGACAGATACGCGGTGATGTTCTTCTTTATGGGGGCATGGTGGCAGGTCTACCTGATCGGGGCATTGCGTTCACGGAGAATGGACAAGAAAGAATCCGGCAGATTCTATCTCTGGGGACCCTTTCTCATTCTCGGAACATTCATCTCTTTTCTCGTACTCTGGGTTTCTCCCTTCAACCTGAAGTGGATATC